>JAFGDA010000200.1 GCA_016932375.1 Actinomycetota bacterium
ATTAACATAAAATTTTATTCAATAAAATTTTAAAGTAGTGCTTTATTTTTAATAAAAAAACTTCCGAAGGCAACTGCAAAAAATCTTCAAATGGTTTTAAAAAAGTGCCATAATTTTACCAGAGATAATATAAATTATAGAATTAAATTACAACTAAAAAAGATGTGAATACAATGGAAGATTATGAGTATAAGAAGGTTGATTTTAATAACCCCTCATTTATGTTTACTATTGAAGATATGCTTAAGAACATGATAGGAGTTCCCCTATTTTACAATCCGTATTTTAAAACATTTGGGCTGAAGGGCAATGAAAATGTTTTAGACTTTGGTTGCGGCGGCGGAAGCAGTTCCAGAGCATTACTTAAATTCTTATCCAGGGGCGGTAACCTCACCGCTATTGATGCTTCAGATTTTTGGATAAAAAAAGCCAGAAAGAGGCTTGAGAAATATACCAATGCAACATTTATGGCAGGAGATATTAGGAATCTTTATATAAAGGATAATTTATTTGATGTTATCTCTATAATTCATGTTATCCATGATATTTCACCTGAAGATAGAAAAGACACTGTTGGAGCAATCTGCAGGAAATTAAAACAGGGTGGAAGAATTTATATAAGGGAGCCCATAAAAAAATCCCATGGAATGCCGGTTGATGAAATCAGAGCTCTATTTAATGATTGCGAACTCAGGGAAAAAGATTATATTATATCTAAATCTGAATACAGAGGTATTTTTGCTATTAGTCCATGAAGTTAAAGATATTATTTACTAATTACTATTTGACAGGCCCTTCTTAATCGTAAAAATCTTATGGTAAAAGATGAACCTTTTCCTCAAATTCGATAGCATTGCCATTATCATCTTCTCCAGCCCAGGTAAAAATCGCATATCCACCAGCAAACTCTTCACCTATTACCCAATAATCATCAAAATCCTCTCTTCCGGCTAGAACTTCTATCTGCCCGCGGTCAATTTTAAGTTGCCCTTCAGTAGCCCATCTATTTCCATCTGCATCAACTTTATAGCCTTTGCCCTTTAAGGTATACCCAATTTTGCCACCAGTTTCTCTAAATAATGTTCTCCATAGCCATTTGTTTTCACTGTTTCTGGAAACTTCTACATTATACTCTATTACTGGTATGGCAATTAAATCTTCAATTATTTCTTCTTCAGTATTGGTAGTTGAAACTGATTCTATTATAGTTTCTTCCTCAATTGGTTGTTCTGCTGCTTCTTCATTAATACTTATCTGTTCCGGACCTGTTGCTTCCATATTTGGATAAATTTCACCCTTTACTATTAAACCGGTTACTGAAATGTTTTTCCCATAATAATATTCTTCTGGTGCCTGGGGAAACTTCTCCCTGTTTATACTTTTTATCAATACTATAAATCCACCCATATCTAAAAAAGTTATCCCTTCATCAGTATTTTCATTGTAATAAGTTTCTACAACTGTACCGTATACTGTTACTGTTTCACCAATATGATGTTTGGCATCATTAGAAGGAACTGGGACTGGATTTTCATTTATTGTTTTTCAAGCTTCATTAACGGGTTCTGCTTCTATTTCTTCTTCATCCGATTTTTCTGAAAGTTCTGTGATTTGGTCATTTAATGCTTCAACCCCTGAGTTTTTACACCCTAACACAAATGATGCTACCAAGATTAAGACAATTAAAAATATTATTATTTTCTTCAATTATCCTTCTCCTGAGTATCTATAATATAATTTTTAATGATTAATTTTACTAAAAATAAAAAATTATACTATTAAAAGATTAAACACATGAAGGATAAAATTTTTAATCAAAAAGCCTGATATTTAAATAGTAATTACTCAAATTCAATATGGATTGTCATGAAACGCAAAGAACAATAAAAACAACAGAGATCGGTCAATATATAAATATTGATTCTAAATACAAGACGGTCACTGTTGGTGTAGTGACTTATCAACAATAATGGTTTGTTAAGTATTAAGATTTATAGGACATAAATGTCTGAAAGTTGGCTGGGGAGAGAGGATTCGAACCCCTGCTCTACGGTCCAGAGCCGCATGTCCTACCCTTAGACGACTCCCCAACGATTTTTAGCACTATAATGCTATCAAAAAATTGAAAAAGAGGCAAAGGAGAAATAGTAATAGTGGTACTTTTTGTACATTATAAAAAAACTTAAAATCTGTTACAATCAATTATACCGGAATATTCATTTTGAAGTCAGGCACATTAAGGATCCGGGAATTTACCCGTGGCTTCATAAAGATCTTTTAAGTATTTAAAAATATATTCTTCCAGCTAATGGAGTTGAGGAAAAATGATAATAGGAATAGGGAACATTGACAGTTCCTCTCTTGGAATCAAGATTATTAATATTAATAATAGGAATGAGACAATGGTTTTAGGTGAAGCCCTCCTGGATAATATAATAAGCAAGGAGGACTATATCTTTTTCCACAGGATAGGGGAAGCTGACGGGGTTAAGGAGAAAGTAAGAGTAGCTGGTTTGGATGAAGGCATAGGGCTCATCCTGGACTGGTTTAAGGAAAATGGGGTAGTAAAAAACCTTAAAGACATTGAAGCAATGGGATTTAAATGTACCCTTGTTGAAAAGAATGGGGCCAGTATTATTACTCCGAGGATACTGGAGGAGATGGAAAAATTCCTTTTTGTGGCTCCACTGGCAAGCAGGATCTTGATAGAAGCCATAGGTATATTGAAAAAGATAATAGAGGTTCCCATGGTGGGTGTTTTTGAACCCTCCTTCCACTGGACTATCCCTCAATTCAGGAAAATATTGGGACTTCCATGGGAATGGCACAATAAACCTGGTATCAAAAAAAATGGTTACCATAGTGCTTCCCACAGGTATATGTCCGCAATGGCCAGCAAACTTATGGGTTCTGAAAAGATAAATATCATGGCCATCCATCTTGGCAGAAGCAGTTCTATTTGTGCAGTAAAAAACGGCAAATCAATAGACACAAGCATGAGTTTTTCGAGTAACTCGGGTATGCTTCAGGGTACTGGTGCTGGTGATACAGATGGGACAGCACTGCTTTTTAGTATGAAAAATCTTGGCATGTCCGTTGACGAAGCGCAGAACCAGATTAGTACCAATGCAGGTCTCTCCGGAATTGCAGGTATTGGTAATGATGATATGAGTGAAATCATCTCTGCATGCGAAAAGGGGAATAAAAGAGCAAAAATGGCACTGGATCTATATATAGACAGTGTAAGAAAATATATCGGTGCATTTTCCACTGTCTTAGGAAGGCTGGATTGTATTGTGTTCGGGGGGGAGAATGGGGAAAAAATCCCTTACATACGCAAGAAGTGCCTCGAAAATATGGATTATATGGGAATAAGGTTAGACCTTGCGAGGAACAAGGAACTTAATGGGCAACTCGGGATAATTTCATCCGACTATTCTGTAATGTCGAGGGTCAAGATATATATAGTCCCTGTTGATGAAGAAAAGGTAGTGGCATTTTTTACCAAAAAAGTTATTGAAAAGGGCAGGGACCTGGCCCCGGAGGAAATGATATTTAAACTTTAGGTATTACTGTTTTTTGGAAGGGTAATAATCTTTAAAAAATTTTTGGATTGTTTACATGCTTATTATTTTCCATCTATGGCTTTCAGGTATTTAGCCAACCTTTTTAAGGTTTCATCTTTTCCGAGAATTGCCATAGTCTCAAATAAAGGAGGGCTTACCTTATCGGCCCATAAGGCTATCCTGAGCACTTCCGTCAGTTTTCTTATCCCAATGTCCAGGTCTTCACAAAGCTTATGGATCTTTTCTTCAAGTACAGATGAATTAAAATCTTCTTCATTCCCTATTTCTTTTATAGAATCAATGGTCTTTTCAAGGACATTTTGTGCACTGATTTCCTTATTCTTAAAATATTCTTTTAGCTGTTCATTATATTCTACACTGATAAAAAATGGATAGATGCGGCTGATGCTTTCGGAGATAGTCTTGATTCGCATGGATATCAGGGGCATTATGCGGTCGATTCTTTCACTGATTTCATCTGTCTTTATTATTATCCGGCTTCTGTCAGCATTCTCAAGGAAATCCCGGACCCTTTTTTCAATAAGGGGTTTTATCCTTTCAGCAGGCAGGGTCCTTATATAGTAACCATTCATCCAGAGCAGTTTATCATAATCAAACCTGGCTGGTTTTTTACCTATGCCTTCAAGGCTGAATTTTTCTATAAGTTCCGGTACTGAAAAGATAGTGGTTTTTTCATCATATGACCAGCCAAGAAGTGCAAGGTAATTCACCATGGCTTCTTCAAGAAATCCTTCTTCACGGTAAAAACCAACCGATACGGCTCCATGTCTTTTTGATAACTTGCTGCCGTCTTTTCCAAGTATCATTGGCAGGTGAATAAACCCTGGCAAACTAAATCCGAGGGCCCTGTAGACAAGTATCTGTTTGGGAGTGTTTGAAAGGTGGTCCTCGCCTCTTATTACATCGGTTATTTCCATAAGGGCATCGTCAACGGCAACCGAAAAGTTATATGTAGGAAGTCCATTTGAACGCATTATTACATAATCATCAAGATTTTCAGTATTTACTTTAATTTTACCATATATCATGTCATCGAACTCTATTGTCCCATCATCCGGTGCCAAAATTCTTATCGCGGATGGCTCACCGTTTTTAATTCTTTCTCTTGACTCTTCCAGTGGTATCCCAAAGCATTTACGGTCATATTTAAAAGAAAGGCCCTTTTTTGCTGCAGCATCCCTTTTTTCTTTTAGTTCCTCCGGTGAACAGAAGCAGTAATAAGCTTTTCGGTCATCCAGAAGCCTTTGTGCATAATCCTGGTATATATGGGTCCGTTCTGACTGGCGGTAGGGACCATAATCTCCTCCCTTACCCGGACCCTCATCCCAGTTGATGCCGAGCCATCTCAGCGAGTCAAATATGGGTTCTATTGTATTCTCCTGATGTCTTGCGGTATCCGTATCCTCAATTCTCAGGATAAAAGTACCTCCTGTTTTTTTTGCATACAGCCAGTTAAAGAGGGCTGTCCTTGCGCCTCCTATATGAAGGAATCCTGTAGGGCTCGGAGCAAATCTTACCCTGACGTTTGAATCTTTTTTGTTTTTTAAAGTTTGCATGCTTTTCATTTATAAAAAAACCGGATAGATATTTTTATAATAATTTAAAACGCCAGTTTTTTAAAGTGCCAGGTACGGTACCGGATTATGGCGCCAGCCGCAAAATGTCATGGGTTTACCCATATGGTTATTTTCCGGTTAGTTTCCACCGGAAGGTCCCACAGCGGATCCTGGAAATGGGTATAACCTGACGGTACTTCATTATAGACCTGGTTCTTATATTCGATATGCGTATATCCTGCTTCAAAAAGAATCTGGTTGGCCTCGCTAACAGGTTTAAGGGATACCATTGGCATTATAGGGATCGCATCTTCAGGGATTGGAGCCTGGACTGTCGGCTCTGCACCATACCTGAAATCCATGAGCTGTATCTCCTCAAGTGGTGTAAACCTGTTGGGAATCATATATTCACCTGTTTCGGGGTTTACAACAACCTGGACTTTTATCATATCTTCCTGCGGCCTTGTGAAATTTTCTATTGGAAGGTCTTTTGTGGCCTCTTCCATAAAAAGATGCCAGATCATTGCCGGGTGTGCACCGCCCTGCACCCTCATGTCATGTATTGTTCCCATCTTTACATTTACCTCAGGATATCCCATCCATACACAGGCTGCAAGGTTTGTAGTAAAACCTGTAAACCAGGCGTTTTCAGCTTCCTGGGTAGTACCGGTCTTTCCGGCGCAGGGCCTGTCTTCAAGTCTTGCTCTTGTCCCGGTGCCCCGCTGCATTACCTGCTGCATTATTTCTATGGCCCTGAAGGCATTTATGGGGCTTATTACCTGGGCGCTTGCTGGCTGGTATTCCTCCAGTACATTACCGTCATTATCTACCACTTTCAATATGGCCACCGGATCATTTTTCACCCCGTAATTTGCAATGGTACTGAAAGCGGTGCATACTTCAAGGGGTGATACGCCGGTGGTAAGACCCCCCAGGCCGATGGCCGGGTAGGCTTCAAGGGGTGTCTCGATTCCCATATCCATTGCAATTTTCGAGACATTGTAAGCGCCAATTCTCATTATCAGCTGTGAATATACAACATTTATTGATTTTACAGTTGCTTCAAGGATCGGCATCTCGTTTACTTCATAACTTTCGTTATTATAATTACCTACTATCCAGGGCTCACTTCCGTATATATCGAATATTACTGTGCCATTAGGGTTGAAAGTAATGTAAGGGCTTATCCCCTGGTCAAGAGCTGCAAGCAGGGCAAAAACCTTAAAGGTTGAACCGGGCTGCCTCTTGGCCTGTGTGGCCAGGTTAAATTTCAGGTCCCCGAAATCCTTTCCACCCACCATGGCTTTTATATAACCGTCCCTGGGGTCCATGGCCACGAGGGCAGCGGAAGGATCCTCTGGATCATATAGTATTTCTTCTATGGCATTTTCAGCAGCAGTCTGCATATCTGGGACCAGTGTCGTGTATATCTCGTAACCTCCCTTGAAAACCCTTTCGACTCCGTATTTTTTTATAAGTTCCTGTTTAACATATTCAACAAAATATGGAGCAAATGTACCCTCTTCCGTCTCTTCCGGAGGCCTATGGGTTATTATGGGGGTTTTTATTGTATCTTCGTATTCTTCCTGGTCGATGTATCCAAGCCTGAGCATATTGGAAAGCACAAGATTCCTTCTTTCCAGTGCTGCATTTTTATCAATATATGGGGAGTGCAGGTATGTTTGGAGCATGCCTGCAATCATCGCGCACTCCGAAAGGTTCAGGTATTCAACATCTTTGTTAAAATATATTTTTGCTGCAGCCTGTACCCCGTATGCCCCTTCCCCAAAATATACAGTATTAAGGTACATCTCCAGTATCTCATCCTTTGAATAAATCTGTTCCAGCTGATATGCAAGCACTATCTCTTTCAGTTTTCTTTCATAGGTTATTTCATATTTTTCTTCAGGCATATATACATTCTTTATGTAACCCTGCGTAATTGTCGTGGCTCCCTGTTCAATTCCGCCTGACGTCAGGTTTATAATCAGCGACCTTATTATCCCTTCAAGATCAAATCCTGAATGCTGGTAGAACCTTTCATCTTCTATTGCAAGAACTGCATTAATAAGGTTTTTTGGGATCTGCCCAAGGGATACGAGTTCCCGGTTTTCCTCGCCGTGAAATGTGGCAATCAGGGTACCATCAGCTGCATAAATTCTGGAGGTCAGGGCATTTTCTACAGGGGAAAAGTCCTCAATGCTTGGAAGCTCTTCGAAGAATTTAGCTATTGTCTGGACCGTAACCATTGATAATCCTGATAAAGCTGCAGCAAAGAAAAGATTGGCGACCATTATAAGGGCAAATATTACAAGGAAAACCTTAAATGCCCTGCCGCCGTTTTTTTTATGTTTTTTCCTGAGATGTGACATTTAATTAGCACAGCCTTTGCAGTGCTTTGATTTTGAGATTTTTAAATAAAAAACCCATGAAATCATGTCAATAAAATACTCTTATGCATTTTATTATTGTAAGGGGTTTTTATCAATAAGTATTTTTCAATGAAAATGGTGCCTTAGATTTACGGGTGGTTAAATTTTGTTTAAAATAAATATGGTAGATATTATTATAAATGTATTTAGCCTGCTGTTGAACCACCAGGCTATAGTCTGGTGATGGGTAGGCTTTGTTCTATTTGCAGGAGGTCGGTAATGCCATTACACTTTAGTCGGGAGAGTTTAACCTGGCCTATTCTAAAAAAGAGAGTATATCAAGCGGAATTGGTATACAGCTAAAAATTTTTACTATCATCAGCACCGGGAAAGGCGGAAAAATTGGCAGGGAAAAAATATATTGTTTTTGATTATGGAGCCTCGAATGGGCGTGCCGTAGTGGCTGTTTATAATGGTTCTACTTTTAAAATGGATGTGGTTCACCGTTTTGAAAACCAGCCTGTAATAGCCGGCGGGACTCTTTACTGGGACACCTTGAGACTTTATCAGGAGCTTAAGAACGGCCTTGCTTTCTCTTTTGGAAAATATAAAGAGATAGTATCGGTAGCCATAGATGCCTGGGGGGCAGATTTCGGAATGCTGGATATAAATGGAAAGCTTATATCCAACCCGGTTCATTACAGGGATATGCAAAGAGTCCGGGACGCTGGGGAAATGTACAGGATAATATCCCCTGAAAAAATTTTTAATCTCACAGGCTATTCGGTAGAACCGATTTTTGACCTTTATCATCTTTTTTCCCTGAAATTAAATAATGACAGCCAGTACATATACGGGAAGAAATTCCTCCCGATTCCGGACCTTTTTAATTATTTCCTTACCGGGAATACTTTTAATGAACTGACACGCTTTACCACGACTGCTCTTTACAACCAGAAAGAAGGAAGGCTTGAAGATAGCTTGCTAAAAATGCTGGGTTTTAAAAAAGAAATATTCTGCCCGATTGTCTATCCCGGTAATGTGGTGGGCATATTACCGGAGGATGTAAAAAAAGATATTTCCATAAGCGGCAGAATTAATGTAGTGGCTACAGCTGCGCACGACACTGCTTCTGCTGTTGCCGGAATTCCGGTATCTAAAATAAGTGATGACTGGGCTTTTATCTCTATGGGGACCTGGTGCATAATTGGTATAGAAACGGATGTCCCTCTTATCTCGAAAGCAATATTTAAACAGTCTTTTTTAAATGAAGCCGGAGCGGAGGGGACAAATATTTTTGTAAAGAATATAAACGGTCTCTGGGTCATACAGCAGTGCAGGCAAAGATGGATAAAGGACCTGGATAAAAACATATCATGGGATGAAATAGTGGCAGAGGCAAAGGGGGCAGGGCCTTTCAGGTGTTTTATAGACATTGAAAAACCGGAATTTGCGCGAACCCAGCCGGATATGCCCATGCTGGTAATGGATTACTGCAGGGAAACTTCCCAGCCCGTGCCTGAGACTATCGGCCAGGTGGCAAGATGCATATATGAGGGATTGGCACTTAAATTCAGGTACTGCCTTGCCCTGCTTGAAAATTTCAGTGCCAGGAAGATAAGGGTTCTACATCTTGTAGGTGGAGGCACGCAGAACAGTCTTCTCTGCCAGTTTGTAGCAGACTCCACGGGTATACCCGTTATTGCAGGACCTGCCGAAACCGCTTCTGCAGGAAACCTGATTATGCAGCTCAAGGCAGATGGGGAAATAAATTCCCTGAAGGAGGGAAGGGAAATTTCACTTAATTCTTCTAAAGTTACTGAATACCTGCCCGGAGATGCATCTTTATGGGCAGAGGCCTATCAGAAGTATTTGAAGATAGTTAATGGTTGATATATATATTGATTTCAATGCGCATTCACCAGGTAATACCATTTTGCAATGGAAAAGAGTGTTCCAAATTACCTATAGACTCAAGGCACATGACGGCTACATTGCTCGGGATTCCGGTTTATCTGGAAATCAGGCGTGTTGATTTCGATGAGTCTAAAATATATGCGGACTATATTAATGCCATAAAAAGTATTATATAAAAGCCTGTTATAAAATCATTGATTATAGGCCAAACCTCATTGCATATGGGCAGTCATTGTATCTTTTGAAAAGTAAATATAAACCGGCCGCCCTAATTTCAATCAAATATTTGTAATGGGTCATTATTAATGGATATTCTGGGAAAATCCGAAGTGGATGATTAATTTCTGGTTCTTTGCCTTAAGACCCTGTTGCCTCATTTAAAAAAGTATTCGAAAGAC
>JAFGDA010000201.1 GCA_016932375.1 Actinomycetota bacterium
ATGCCTAAAAGAGTTAAATATAGAAAAGTACAGAGAGGCAGGATGAAAGGAACCTCAAAGGGGGATACAAGGCTCTCATTTGGGGAGTATGGCCTGCAAGCCCTGGAGCCGGGATGGCTGACAAGCAAGCAAATAGAGTCTGCCCGTGTAGCATTGACGCGATTCATAAAAAGGGGAGGAAAAGTATGGATAAACGTTTTTCCCCATAAGCCTGTTACTAAAAAACCTGCGGAAACCCGCATGGGAGGGGGAAAAGGCGCCCCTGATAACTGGGTGGCAGTAGTTAAGCCCGGCAAGATATTATTTGAACTATCCGGGGTGAGTTTTGACATAGCAAAGGAAGCCATCAGGCTGGCATCCAATAAATTATCAATAAAAACAAAATTTGTTTATGAGGAACAATAAAACTGATTGGTGAAGATATGAAGGCAACTGAATTAAAAGAGCAGACCGCGGAAGAATTAAGAAACAAGCTAAACGATGTAAAGAAGAATATCTTTAATCTTAAATTCCAGAAAACCATAGGACAACTTGAAAATACCATGGCTATCCACAATCTTAAAAAGGATATTGCCAGGCTGGAGACTATTATAAGGCAGAAGGAACCAAGAACAGGTTTTGGGGTGGAGGATAAGGTTTCCGGAAAGGCGGAAACTAAAAAAACACCGAAAAGCAGGAAACAGGCCGTAATGCCGGTGACTGTAAAAAAACCGGATTCCGGAGAAGCACCGGCCAGGAAAAAGAAAGAAACAGGTAAAAAATAAAAGGGGGCTACTTGGAAAGGAAAAATAGAAAAAACAGGATCGGGACCGTATTAAGCAATAAGATGGATAAAACAGCAGTTGTTGCCGTAGAATCACACTATAAACACCCTCTTTATAATAAGATACTTAAAAAAGTAAAGAAATATAAGGTGCATGATCCGGAAAAAAGCTGTGAACCAGGGGATGTGGTAAGGATTTCTGAAACCAGGCCTTTAAGTAAAACCAAGACATGGAGACTTGCAGAAATCATCAGGAAAGGACAGTAGAAGAGAAGGAAAATAAAATGATTCAAGCGGAAAGTAAAGTAAATATTGCTGACAATACCGGGGCAAAAGAGATTAAATGCATCAGGGTACTTGGCGGCTCAAGGAAGCGGTATGCAAGGGTGGGCGATATTTTTATTGCGACAGTAAAAGTGGCCAATCCGGGAGGGGTCGTTAAGAAAAGCGATGTTGTAAAGGCAGTCCTGGTCAGGTCAAGAAAACAATACAGGAGACCGGACGGATCATATATAAGATTTGATGATAATGCCGCAGTCATCATAGATAATACCAATAATCCCCGGGGAACCAGGATATTCGGTCCGGTGGCAAGAGAATTAAGAGAAAAAAATTTTATGAAAATAATTTCCCTTTCCCCGGAAGTAATATAGTCCAAAACAGGAGTCAGAGAATGTTAAAAATTAAAAAGAATGACAGGGTCAAGGTCATTAAAGGAAAAGACAGCGGGAAATCCGGTAAGGTATTGAGAATAGATAACAATACCGGGATGATATATGTGGAAGGTATGAATATTATTCACAGGCACACAAGACAGAGGGACCAGAACAAACCCGGCGGAATTATAAAAAAAGAGGGACCGGTAAACATATCAGACGTAATGCTAATATGCCCTAATTGCGGTAAAGCTGTACGTGTGGGTTTTGAAATCAAGAGTTCCGGGGAGAAGTCAAGGATTTGTAAAAAATGCAATCAGCAGATTTAGCTATGCCTTTGAGGAGAGATTGATGAAGCCTAGATTAAAAGAAAAATATGAAAAAGAAATAGTTCCCCTTCTTATGAAGAGCGGCAGGTATAAGAATATAATGCAGGTGCCAGGACTTGAGAAAATATGTATAAATATGGGAGTGGGTTCAGCCATACAGAATATAAAGGAAATTGAATCTGCCAGTGAGAACCTGGCACTGATAACCGGGCAGAAAGCGGTGATTACAAAAGCCAAAAAATCAATTGCCGGATTCAAGTTGAGGCAGGGGAACCCTATTGGCTGCATGGTAACACTGCGCGGAAACCGTATGTTTGAATTCCTGGACAGGCTTTTAAATATTGCCATACCGAGGGTAAGGGATTTCAGGGGTCTTTCCAAAAACAGCTTTGATGGTAAAGGAAATTATACCCTTGGGATAAAGGAGCAATTGATATTTCCAGAGGTAAATTATGATAATGTCCTGAGCGTAAAGGGCATGAACATTACAATAACTACCACTGCTGATAACAACGGTAATGCCTTAGAGTTACTGGAGGCATTCGGGTTTCCATTCAGGAATAATAATTAGGCCATTGGCTAGGAGGATTATTTGGCTAAGAAATCACTGATCGAAAAACAGAAAAGAGAACCAAAATTCAGCACGAGGCGATACAGCAGGTGTTTCAGGTGCGGAAGACCAAGAGGATATTTTAGAAAATTCGGATTGTGCAGGATATGCTTGAGAGAACTGGCACATGAAGGAAAAATTCCTGGACTTACAAAGTCCAGCTGGTAATAAAAGGAGGATTATATGTCGTCAGTTTCTGATCCTATTGCGGATATGCTGACCAGGATAAGGAATGCCTGTACAGCTAAATTGGATTCTACTGATATCCCTTTTTCAAAAATAAGGGCCGAGATAGCAAGAATACTGGAAGAAGAGGGATTCATAAGAAGTTATGAAATAAAAAAAGACGAAAATGTACAGGGCAATATAAAAGTATATTTGAAATATAACAAGAATAAAAAGAGTGCCATTTCGGGCCTTAAGAGGGTAAGCAAACCAGGGCTCAGGGTATATGCCGATAAGGAGAATATCCCTGTAATACTGGGAGGTATGGGCATTGTTGTGCTGTCAACATCTAAAGGTGTGATGACCGGGAAGAAAGCCAGGGAATCCGCGATGGGCGGGGAAGTAATCTGTTCTGTTTGGTAGAAAGAGAGGAGTATTTTAAGTGTCCAGAATAGGAAAGCTACCGGTTTTACTGCCGGGAGGAGTAGAAATAAAAATAGACAGGGGTAATGTTGCTGTTAAGGGTAAAATGGGTGAGCTGAGTATGGAATTTGACAGTTCTTCGGTGAAAATAGGTGTAAATGATAATAAGCTTATAGTCAGTCCGCTCTCGTCTTCGAAAGAAGTACGGTCAAAATACGGCTTATACAGGAGTCTTTTGAATAATATGGTTACAGGAGTTAATGAAGGTTTCTCAAGGACCCTTAAAATAGTGGGAGTCGGGTACAGGGCAAGCTTAAAGGGCGGGGACCTCGAAATAATGATTGGCTATTCCAACCCTGTGTCATTTAAAAAGCCCACGGGAATAACATTTGAAGTACCGGATAACACCACCATAATCGTAAAAGGGATTGATAAACAACTGGTTGGCGAGACAGCTGCGGAAATAAGGGACATAAGAAAGCCTGAACCTTATAAAGGGAAAGGTATAAGATATGCTGATGAACTTGTAAGAAGAAAAGTAGGCAAGACCTCGGTTTCCTCGGCAAAATAATATCAGTGGGAGAGTAAATGAAAACCAAGAATGAAAGAAAAAGTATTGAATTAAAGAGGAAGGCCAGAACAAGGCAAAAGATAAGGAAGGTATCCGACCGGCCAAGATTATGTGTATTCAGGAGCAACAGGTATATTTATGGCCAGATTATTGATGAATCAAATGGCAGGACCATACTTGGAATATCAAGCAGGATTATGGAAAGAAAAGACAGTGACAGGGGCAAGATAGACATAAGCTTCAGGACCGGGGAAGCACTGGCGAAAAAAGCTCTTGATAACAAAATAGAAAGTGTTGTTTTTGATAGAAGCGGTTATAAATACCATGGCAGGGTAAAAGCTCTTGCCGAGGGCGCAAGAAAAGGCGGATTAAAATTTTAGGTTATTTTAAGGAGGATATCTGGTGGCGGATTTTTTTAAGGATAATGAGTTAACCGAAAAGGTAATAAAAATAAACAGGGTTGCCAAGGTCGTAAAAGGCGGCAGAAGGTTCAGCTTCAGTGCACTTGTAGCAGTAGGGGACACTAATGGCAGGGTAGGCATCGGGTTCGGAAAGGCAAACGAAGTGTCCACGGCCATACAGAAGGGAATAAATAACGCAAAAAAGAGTATGTTCAGGGTACCTATAGTTGATGGGACCATACCTTATGAAATAAATGCCCGTTCCGGGGCCGGACATGTGTTTATGAAACCGGCATCGCAGGGTAAGGGTGTTATTGCAGGCGGACCGGTAAGGATAATACTCGAACTTGCCGGAGTAAAGAATATCCTGACCAAATCCCTTGGTAGCTCGAATGCTTTAAACATCGTGAATGCTACTGTAAAAGGGCTCAGGTCTTTAAAATTACCTGCTATTGTTTCAGATAGTGGTGAAGTGGAAAGGGAAACTGCTGTTAAAGTTTGATTTTAATGGTGGAGCAGCCCATTTATGTGAGTTGTGGCGATAGGATATATATCTTAAACCAGTCAGGAGGAAAACAGTGAGGTTAGATAAACTCGAATCCCCGGAAG
>JAFGDA010000202.1 GCA_016932375.1 Actinomycetota bacterium
GCCTGTCTATTTCAATACGGGAAACAAAAAACCTGCTGTTGGAGGAAGTGGCAATTACGGTCATCAGGTAGCGGTCTTCGGCTCCGGCCAGCCTGTCCTTAACTTTATGGGGTGGGTCCCCTGTTGGAATAAATACCACCTGGTCCAGGCCAAACTGGTCCAGGGCTTCCTGGGCAGTCACAAGATGGCCGTGGTGTATCGGGTTAAAGGTCCCGCCCATTATACCAATTTTTTGTTTTTTTGACTTTCTTTCCTTGCCTGGCGCCAATTAACCTTTTTCCATTTAAATATAAAAGAATATCTTCAAAAATATTATTTTAGAATCAAACCCTTACCTGGCCATTTCCAAGTACAATAAATTTATTTGTTGTAAGCTCCCTCAGGCCCATCGGACCCCTCCGGTGCAGCTTCTGGGTACTTATGCCTATTTCGGCACCCATACCCAGTTCTTCTCCATCGGTGAACCTTGTAGATGCATTTACAAAAACCGTTGAGGAATCGACTGACACAGTAAAATAATTTGAATTCCTGTAGCTTGATGTAATGATGCTTTCGGTATGATGCGATCCATATTTGTTTATGTGAGCCACTGCTTCTTCAACGCTATCCAATACCTTTACTGCCATTTTAAGGTCCAGGAATTCCCTGTACCAGTCTTCCTCAAGGGCCGGCTTCATTGATGGATAGATTTTAAGCGATTCCGGGCATCCAAGGAGTTCGACACCCTTTTTCCCTAATGCTTCAAGCACGGGTGGAAGGATAGTGGCCGCTGCCTGTCTGTGCACAAGAAGCTTTTCTGCAGCATTGCATACACCTGGCCTCTGGGTTTTTGCATTTACCACAATAGCCGTTATTTCCTCAAGGTTTATGCCTTCAAGCTCGCTATCTATATAAATATGGCAGTTCCCAATACCGGTCTCTATTACAGGAACCTTTGAATTTTCAACCACGCTTGCTATGAGGTTGGCTCCACCCCGGGGGATTAGCACGTCAACATAATCCCTTAGCTCCATAAGCCTCAATACATCATCCCTTCCTGCAGAAGGTATGACCTGGATAATATCTTCGGGAAAATCATTTTCTTTTAATGCCTCCCTCATGATCTCCGTAAGCTTCTTATTCGTCTGGAGGGCATGTGAGCTTCCGCGAAGTATTACACAATTTCCCGATTTCAGGCAGAGCACGGCAGCATCAACCGTAACATTGGGGCGTGCTTCATAGATAATGCCTACCACCCCTAAGGGTACCCTGATATTTTTAAGTACCAGCCCGTTGGGCAGGTTGTATCCATGTATAACTTCACCCACCGGATCCGTAAAACTTATTACCTTGTCAATACTTTTAGCTATTCCGTCTATTCTTTCTTTATTGAGGACCAGCCTGTCAAGCAGGCTTTCGGATATACCTTCTTTCCTGCATCTTCCTATATCCTTTTCATTTTCCCCTACTATTGCCCCTGTATTTTCGATAAGCTTTTTTGCTATATCCGAAAGGACCCTGTTCTTCTTTCCTGTTTTTGCTCCGGCAATGAATCCTGTACATGACTTTGCCCTTCCTGCCATATCAAGCACTAAATCCATGTATCCTCCAAAAAAATATCACAACCATACCAAATAAAAGCTTTTCAATAATTATAACAACCTTAATCCAGAAAGACCACCAGGCAATCGCGGTGGATAACTTCCTCACAGTAGTGCCCTGCACCGTATTCATCTGCTATTTTCTTTTTATTTTTTCCTTTTAGCAGCCTTATATCTTCCGAAGAGAAATTACTGATACCCTTAGCAATCAGCTTTCCTTCCATTGAAAGCACCCTCAGGGTCTCGCCCCTTTTAAAATCGCCTTCGACTTTTAGTATCCCTACGGGGAGCACACTTTTACCCTTCTTTACAACTGCCTCTTCTGCGCCCCGGTCTATAATAATATTGCCCCTGGTCCTGATACCGAAAGCAATCCATTTTTTAAAGCCCTTCACTTTCTTGTGGGTACATGGAGCAAACAGGGTTCCAGTATCACTGCCTGATATTATATCCTTCAGGACATCTTTTTTCCGGCTTGATGCAATTGCCATGGGTATACCGGCAAATGAACATATTTTGGCAGCTTTAATTTTTGAATGCATCCCTCCAATTCCATATGCAGAGCCTATCCCGCCGGCAGCATTTTCAACCTTATCATCAATCTTTTCAATGAATGGAACCAGCCTCGCATCCGGATATATCCTTGGATCCCTGTCATAAAAGCCTTCAATATCGGTTAATATAATCAAAAGATCAGCTTCCGAAAGAACAGAGGTCATAGCTGCAAGCTCATCATTATCCCCGAATTTTATTTCATCAACAGCCACGCTGTCATTTTCATTGATGACAGGGATTACCCCCATCTCCAGCAGGTTTTTGATGGTATTTTTAATATTTAAATACTGTTCCCGCATTGTCGTGTCCTCGTGGGTAAGAAGTATCTGCCCGATCTTTATGCCCTTTTTTAGGAACATGTCACGGTAAACGGTCATAAGCTCTACCTGGCCAACGGCTGCAGCAGCCTGCAGGATGGATATCCCCGGCACCTCACCGGGTTTTTCAGAAATACCAAGGTACTTAAGCCCCGCAGCCATCGCGCCGCTTGTAACAATAAGGAATTCCATTCCCCCTGACCTGAGTCCTGATACTTCATTTGTAAGTTTCCTGATATTTTCAAAATCAAGACCACCCCGGGGTGAGGTAAGGCTTGAGGAACCCACCTTTATTACAATTCTTTTTATATTTATAAGATATTCTTTTCTTCTAAGGCTGCCGTTTTTATTATCTTCCTGCTTCATATCCTTCTATCTTTCAAATTCCCATTTTTTTTAAGATACAAACGTATATATAATATGGTAACAATATCCATGGCTATTCTACAAGCTCAAATACCAGCCTGCCTATTATTACCGTGCTGTCCTCTTTTACTCCCATCTCTTTCAGTTTCTCTGCGACCTTCATCTTTTTAAAACGGTCTTTCAGGTAGTCAAGAGCTTCGCTGTTCTCAAGGTCGGTCATCTGTACGATTCTCTCAAGTACTTCATTTTCAACAACATAACCTTCCGGGGTCTTTCTTATATTTATTTTTTCTTTTTTAAGCGCATCCCCGTTCAGGGTGTATAGCCTTACCTTCTTTTCTTTCTTCTCCACGGGTACGGTTCCGTAAACCTTTTTCCGGTATTCAGTTATTTTACGGTGCAGTGCCGGTATCAGCTCATCAATACCCTTTCCTGTGACCGCCGAAACTGCAATAACTTCGCTTCCGCTTTTTTCCCTTAGTTCCTTTTTAATACCCTCAACCAGTTTGCCGCCGGCCAGGAGATCGCACTTGTTCAGTACCACCATATAATCTTTTTTATATGCTTCAATATTATATAGCCTGATTTCATTTCTTAATATATTAAAAGAGTTTAAAATTTCTTCCCTGCCGTCCGGAAGTAA
>JAFGDA010000203.1 GCA_016932375.1 Actinomycetota bacterium
AATAAAAAACGGAAAAAATGAAGAAGACTTTTACGGTAAATCTTGGCAACATGGTCTTTAGTATAGATGATGATGCCTACCTTGTGCTAAAGGATTACCTTGACAGTATAGAAGAATATTTTTCTGCTGACAAGGATAAAGAGGACATAATGAATGATATTGAGGGTCGTATTTCCGAAATACTTTCATCTTTAACCAATCCGGGGAAACAGGTTATAAATATTAAAGATATTGATCACGTTATCAGCATTATGGGTGATCCCCTCGAAATAGGCGGAAGTGAAAAGAAGGCTCAGACAAGCTACAGGTCAGAATATCGTTCCAGGCCCGGAAGGCTCTATCGTGATCCGGATGACAGGGTCATTGGTGGTGTATGCAGTGGCCTTGGTGCTTATTTTGACATTGATCCCCTGATAATAAGGATAATTTTCATAATTCTTTTCTTTGTCTTTTTCGGCTTCATAATATACCTCGTACTATGGATAGCAGTTCCCGAGGCCAGGACCACTTCGCAAAAAATTGAAATGCGCGGCGACCCGGTGAACGTTTCCAATATCGGGAAATTTGTAAAAGACGAATATGAAAGTGTTAAGAGATCATTTCGCGGTAAAAAAAAGAATAACTAAAAAATACAGCTATGGAAATCATGGATTTTGAAAACGTAAAAGCCCAAATGAGAAAGGGCGTCCTGGAACTGTGCATACTTTCGATTCTTTCAAAAGGAGATGCATATGCCACAGATATTCTTAATAAGCTTAAAGAGTCCCGGCTTATTGTTGTTGAGGGCACTATATATCCGCTTCTGTCAAGACAGAAGAATATGGGACTACTTAGTTACAGGTGGGAAGAGTCTACCCAGGGCCCCCCTCGAAAGTATTATGTCCTCACCGACAAGGGCCGCGAGGGACTACACGAACTCGAGAATTCATGGAAAGACCTTGTGGATTGTGTAAATTCTATTTTAACTAACAATCAATAATCCTAAAAATGAAAAAGACATTACAGGTAAATATTGGCGGACGAAAATTCAATATTGATGAAGACGCCTACAATATGATCAGGGATTACCTTGATTCCCTGAGGGCTCATTTCTCGGAAGAAGGGGAATCTGCAGAAGAAATAACAGGCGATATCGAAGCCCGTATTGCAGAGCTTTTTCAGGAAAGGCTCACCAATTCAAAACAAGTGATCACGGTTTCAGATGTACAGGAAATAAAAATCATAATGGGCAATGGTGGTGAGATGGAAATTGAAGGTCACATTGAGAAAGAATACCAGGAATATGACCGCCGGGATTACAGGCGGCTTTTCAGGGACCCCGATCATTATGCAATCGGAGGTGTCGCTTCCGGCCTGGCAGCATATTTTAACATTGACACCGTATGGATGAGGATAGCCTTTTTACTGCTGATCTTTCTCAACGGATTGGGAATTTTACTATATGTAATTCTTTGGATTGCTGTACCTAAAGCACAAACAACTGCAGAAAAACTTCAAATGCAGGGATTACCGGTAAATCTCTCCAGCATTAAAACTTCATTCAGCAACGAGTATCGCCGGACCAAAAACAGTATTCGCAGGTCAGGAGGCGAAGAGGTATTAAGGGTCATTGGTAATTTTTTTCTGATAATGTTAAAGGTATTTGCAGTTTTCCTTGGCATTGTATTTGTTTTTGCAGGGTCATTGCTGCTGTCCGGATTGATTATGCTTCTTTTCGGGTACGGGTCGCTATTCGGCAGAAACACCCTTTGGCATGGATGGGGATTCCCTGACATAACCGGCCTTTTTACAGGCAGTCCTTACCACTACATTCTCATAATATGCCTTATGATAATTATTCTTATCCCTCTCGCTGTATTGATTTATGAAGGCATAAAGCTTATTTTCAATATCAAGACCCGGCATAAAGTTCTAAGGGCATTTACAATAACTTCCTGGTTCCTTGCACTGTTTCTATTCATAAGCCTTGCAGCAGCTGATCTTACCAAGTTTGCCGTTGAAACCAGTAATCACATGGAAACAAGTATAGGCAAAAAGGAAATCCTTTATATCAATATAAATGATAACTCGCAGGATAACAATGTGGTCACCTACGACATTTTCGACTACAGGTTCAGATATAATAAGGATAATGACCTTTTATACAAAGAGCCTTTACTGAATATTGACCGTATTTCCACTGGCGAGCCTTATATCAGGATTACCAATAATGCCCGTAAAGTCAGGCCCGAAAAAGCTGATGAGTATCTGAGCAATATTAATTACCATTGGGAAATAAAAGATACCCTGATCACCCTTGATAAATATTTCAGCATAAAAGATCAGGATATCTGGATGTTCCCCGAAGTACTGATCAATATTTATATACCTGAAGGCCAGGAGATCGTCTTTTCTGAAGGTGTATGCCCTCTTTTGAACTCATATTACCGCTACCGTTATTGCAACGACAGCTCATTTGCCGGTAAACCGGTAGTGATGACTGATAACGGACTTATATCACGTTAGCCTGAAATGCCCTGTCAGTGCCGGGCATTTCACTTTTATGGCACAGTAACAAGCGAATAATTTGCAGAATCGCTTTTTTATTTAAATTTGCTGCGCTTATTGATTGTCCGATGGTGTAATGGTAGCACTGCAGATTTTGGTTCTGCCTGTCCAGGTTCGAATCCTGGTCGGACAACTAATAGAATAAGT
>JAFGDA010000204.1 GCA_016932375.1 Actinomycetota bacterium
ATATTTTTTTTAGATAGGTTTTATTTGTCCCCGGGCCGGAGTTGATTTTAAAATCATTCCTTTTTATAAGCGATGGCACCTTTAAAAAGCATAAGCTTAAATACATCAGTAAGGCCGTGCAGCGACTCTGAATGCCCAAGGAACAGGTAGCCCTGTGGTTTCAGGAGGTTATAAAAACAGCTGATAACTCTTTTTTTTGATTCAAGGTCGAAATAAATAAGGACATTCCTGCAGAAAATTATATCGAATTTCCCTAAAGTGGATATTTTGTTCTCATCCAGGAGGTTTATGTGTTCAAATTTGACCATACTCCGGTATTTGACCCTGATGCTGTATTTATTTTCGGCAATATTTTCAAAACATGCTTTTTTAACCGGTTCTTCAGTATTCCTAAGGGAATAATCCGTGTATATGCCGGCTTTAGCCTTTCCAAGGACTTTATCATTAATATCACATGCAAGAACTTCGAAGAAAAATTTTCTTATTTCCGGATCCGGATAATCATTTATTATTATGGATAACGTATAGGGCTCTTCCCCCGAGGAACAGCCGGCACTCCAGATTTTAATGGAGCTGCTAAATGTTTTCCTGCAGTTAAACATAACTTCCGGCAACACTTCCTTTTCAAAAGCATTTAACTGGGGCTGGTTCCTGAAAAAGGAAGTCTCGTTTATGGTTATGAAATCATAGAGTATTTTTAGTTCCTGTTCCTTTTTAGGGTGGTATTTCAAGTAATAAATATATTCATTTATATTGCTAAGGGACAGGGAACTTAACCGACCCAATAGGCTGTCTTCTATCAGGTATTTTTTTTCAAGCCTGAAGTAAATACCGCAAATTTCATATATGTAATCCCTTATTGCGTAGAACTCATGGTCATCAAGTGTCCTGTTTTTTTCATTTTTAAAATCAAGAGCCATATTCCATAAAAAACATCAGTAAGCGAGTTTTGACGAATAAATCTGGATAATCTCCTCGCTTTTTTTAAGTTCCTCATCTATTTCGAAAAGGATTCTTTCCACATCAAATTCCTTAAGGCCGGGCTTTTTTTTGAATAATATTTTCCAGCCTTCATCATCTGTTATCGATATACCCCTGGAAGGGTATGGAAGGCCCGCATTCCGGGCATTTGCCATTACGTCTGCAATGTGCACAACGGATGTTAGCAACCTGTGCTTCTTTGCAGCCCCAACTTCATGGTGGTATTTTATGGACTCCTGGATATCTTCGGGAAAGTCCCACCGGGTTGCAAGTGCAGCACCGACTTCGGCATGATCTGTTCCAAGTACCTCCGCTTCAGCCTGGTACATAAATTTTTTATTCTTATTTACTTCTTTTATGACCTTCATGTACTGCTGGTGGAAGTGCTGGTCCAGGAAGATTTTTCCGATATCGTGCAGTAGTCCTGCGAGAAAGGGGCTGCTTTCAAAATTTATTTTAAACCTGCCTGCCAGAAGCTTCATTGTCTGTGCAGTCAGGATTGAATGCTTCATAAAATCAATCTTGTTGAAGGAAAATTTGATATCATGTGGGAATAGTTTAAAAACCGACATCATGAATATTATGTTTTTTATTTCCCTCAATCCGAGTATTATCAGGGCAAGCTCAAGAGACCCGACATGTTTACTGAGTCCGTAAAACGCAGAATTGGCAACTTTCAATATCTGTGCAGAAAGGGATGGATCATTAGAGATAATATCCGAGATCTGCTTCATGGATGTTTTTTCATCATCCACATAACTCATTATATCCATGGCTATCTGGGGAATAACTGGCAGGTTTTCCGTATCCCCTGTTTTGAGCAATATCCTGTTCCTTAAAATGTTGGTATCTTCTTCCAGTTTCATATAATGAGCTTGTTTTATTATTTCATAAGTGTTTATTTCTTATATTATTTTCAATTATTTGTCCTTACCTTTAAAACCACCTGGCATTAACCGGAGGAGTATTTTACCTCAGACAATCTTCAATAATTCGTTTACAATTTCATGAAGGGGGCAAACCCTGTCTGCAAGAAACGATTCGACAATTGCCCTCGGCATTCCATATATTATCGAGGTAGCCTCATCCTGCGCTATTACATAACCTTTCCTTCTCTTTAACTCCCTTATTCCTTCAAGACCGTCGTTACCCATTCCTGTCAGTATTACACCAATGGCCGAACTTCCATAAACACCGGCAACGGAATTTATTAAAACATTCACTGATGGTTTGTAAATTGAATCCCTTGGTTCCCTGTCTACCAGGGTACATTCATGGCCTCCTTTGCGTATAATGCTCAAATTGGTGTTTCCCTGCGCTATATAGACTGTGGAATTTTGAAGCACCTCTGAGTCTTCTGCTTCTTTTACCCTTATTTTCGAAATGGCGTCAAGTCTTTCGGCAAATGCTTTTGTAAAACCGGGGGGCATGTGCTGTGCAACGAGTATGCTGCACGGAAGGTCCGGCGGTAGCAGGGGTATAATGTCCCTGAGCGCACCCGGTCCTCCGGTTGAAGAACCTATGCATATTATCCTGTATTTCCCTCTATTGGCTGCCCGGAGGGCAGGCCTGATAGCAGGTATAACTTTTTTTCGGAAACTTACTTTTTTACCTGCTATATATTTGATTTTGCTTATTATTTCTTTTTCCAGTTTTACGATATCAAGGGATACGTGTGAGAGATTTTTAGGAATATAATCAAGAGCCCCAATTTCAAGCGCCCTGAGGGTTACCTCCGCATTATCCTTTGTAAGTGAGCTTATCATTAATACCGGGAGTGGATTTTTTTTAAGGATTATTTCAAGGGCCTCAAGGCCGTTCATACCGGGCATCTCGATATCAAGGGTCAGGACGTCGGGCTTTAACTGGCAGGTTTTTTCAACAGCCTCTTCGCCGTTGCGGGCAAAACCGACTACCTTTATCC
>JAFGDA010000205.1 GCA_016932375.1 Actinomycetota bacterium
ATAATAATACTTTTATAAATTTTTAAAATATCTGGCTTTTCCTGGAGGAAATAATGAAGATAGCAGAAAAACTGGGTGAATTGATAACTGCAATGGTGACTCCTTTTGATATTGAAAACAGGCTGGATCTTGAAATATGCGGAAAATTAATGGAGCATCTATGTGAAAGTTGTAGCGATTCAATCCTTTTATCAGGGACTACAGGGGAATCACCAACATTGAGTGATGAGGAAAAAATAAGGCTTTTTGAATATGGGGTAAAGAATTATGGTGACAGGGTAAAGATAATTGCCGGAACAGGATCGAATGACACAAGGCACTCCATTGAACTTTCAAGAGAGGCTGAAAGGATCGGGTGCCATGCAATCCTACTTGTTACACCTTATTATAACCGGCCTTCGCAATGGGGGCTTTACAAACATTTTGAAGCCATTGCCGGTGAAGTAAAAATACCGGCAATTATATACAATGTCCCAACGAGGACTGCATGCAATATTGACTCTAAGACGTGTATTGAACTTTCAAGGCTGCATAACATCATGGGGGTTAAGGAGGCAAGCAGCAATTTCAGGCAGATATCAGAGATCATAAGGGGTTGTGAGGAAGGTTTTCTGGTATACAGCGGAAATGACGGAGATACACTGCCAGTACTTTCCCTTGGTGGGTACGGAGTCATAAGTGTCGCTTCCCATATAGTGGGCAGTGACATAAAGAAGATGATAACAGCATTCAAAAAGGGAAATATTAAGGAAGCATCAGGTCTTCACGGCAGACTTCTTGATATATTTTATGGAATATTTATAGCAACAAATCCCATACCCATAAAAGAAGCGCTCAATCTTATGGGAATAAAAGCAGGTACTTGCCGCATGCCGCTTGGTTCAATGACTGAAATTGAGCTTGAGGCTTTTAAAAAAATACTGAGGTTGCATAATCTTATAGAATAGATTTGAATAAAATAATGGGTGCAAAGAATGGATCAACCAGGGGGCGGCAGGAAAAATACCTGTAGCTCCGGCCTGGTAATTGATGGGAATATACATGAAGTATATTAAGGAAGAGGTGAATCTTAAGATAAAAAGGTTAATATGGCTAAAAAATCAAGTTTAAAATTGATTCCAATTGGAGGGTTGAGCGGTATCGGGAAAAATATGATGGTACTGGAAAAGGAAAACCAGATCATTATCATTGATTGTGGACTTATGTTTCCTGATGAAGAAACACCGGGAATTGATTTTCTAATACCGGATTTTTCGTACATCAAGAAAAATAAGGAAAAAGTAAAAGCCATAATATTGACCCACGGACATGAGGACCATATAGGCGCATTGCCATTTTTATTTAAGGAAATAACTGCTCCCGTTTATGCCACAAAGCTTACCCTGGGACTTGCCCGGATAAAATTTAATGGAAATATGGAAGATGATGCATTTCCCTATCATGTGATAGATACCGAGGAGAGACTGGATATAGGGCCTTTCAATATAGAATTTTTCAGGGTGAACCACAGCATCCCTGATGGGGTGGGGCTTATAATCAGGACAGATATCGGAACGGTTATACATTCCGGTGACTTTAAATTTGATCATATGCCCATAGATAATGTGCATACCCAGTTCTCCAGGATAACGAGGGCAGGAAGTGAAGGGGTGCTTGCGCTGCTTTGCGACAGTACAAATGCCGAAGAGGAGGGATATACGCTGCCGGAACGGGACGTGGGCAAAACGCTCATGGAAAAATTTGATATTGCCCCAAGGAGAATAATAATAGCAACTTTTTCTTCCCATATACACAGGATCCAGCAGATTATGGATGTTGCAAAAAAATACAAGAAGAAGGTAGCCATATCAGGAAAATCAATTTTGAAAACCATAAGGATATCCAGCGACCTTGGTTATTTAAATATACCTGAAGATACCATAATCCCGATAAGCAGGATAGAGGATTTTCCGTTAAAGGATATTGTTATCTTGTGTACAGGCAGCCAGGGAGAACCTCTTTCTGCACTTAACCGGATGGCTCTTGGGGAACACCGCAGGGTAGGTATAATGAAGGGGGACATGGTGATAATATCCGCCTCTCCCATACCTGGAAACGAAAAGACAATTTCAAATACAATAAACATGCTCCTGAGACAGGGGGCTGAAGTCTTTTATGAATCCATAGCCGGGGTACATGTATCAGGTCATGCTGCCAGGGAGGAAATAAAAATGATGATAAACCTCGTAAATCCCAAATATTTTATTCCCATTCATGGCGAAGACAAACATAAAACGCAGAATGCACAGGTGGCTGTTTCCGTTGGTGTAGACGAGGATCATATAATAAATGCCCAGAATGGTGATATCATAAAAATGAATATGAATATGTGCAGGATATCAGGGAACATCAGCCCGAGAACCATATACGTTGATGGAATCGGTATGGGCAACATAGAGGACATAGTACTGAAAGACAGGAAAATACTTTCAAGGAATGGGATAATATTTATTGCAGTTGTTATTGACAGCAAAGGGAAGAGGCTCCTTTATTACCCTGAATTTGTCCTTAAAGGAATAATATTTATTGAAAATTTTAATAATATAATCCAGGAAGCAAATAACATAATCAGGAAGGCTGTGGATTTTTGTTTTGAGAAAAATATGCTTGAATCAGGCATAATTGAAAACCTGTTAAAGGACAGGATGGAGAAATTTATTTTTAAAAAAGCAGGAATTAAGCCTATAATATCAATAAAGGTTTTAATTGATATCTAAAAAAATACATCCCCGGGATAAAAAGATGGCTCCAAAGACCAGAAACGGTAAAAATTCAAAAACAAATTCAGGAAGAAAAAAAATTAGAAGCAGCCCAAAGAGTGCATCAGTCCAAAAAAATACCCGCCAGTATGTAAAGAGAAGGCAGGAGATATATGGAATAATAATAATAACTGTTTCGCTCCTGATGCTCTTCAGCCTGTTCAGTTCCCCGTCAAGCGGTTATATAAACGAAAGGATAAACGACTTTCTTTCTTACATTTTTGGTGTAGGGAAATATATGGTTCCTTTCCTGCTTCTTGCCTGGGGAGTAAGTTTTTTCCTTGTAAGGATAAGGTATCTGCCATCACGTTTTGGATGGGGCTTCCTGCTGCTTTTCCTGTCGGTGCTTGGCCTTATCAGTAATAACCTAAAATATGACAATATCCTGGATAATATACTTGTAAAAAGCAGGGGAGGCATTACAGGTGCGGGTATTTTTTACGGGCTTTTCAAGCTTGTGGGTAAAGCAGGAGCCATTACTGTACTTACTGTTTTCCTGGTTATATCAATAATGATAATTACCAGTATATCGCTTGCTGATATGGGTAGGAAGGTAAAATACTTTTTAAGTAATGTAGATTTCAGGGTGTTCGGGGAATTGTTCAAAAAAAGCAATGAAGATGGGCTCCCCCTGAAAAGAAAACCACCTGAAAAGCTTAAAAGTGATGCGGTACCTGAAGCTTCTTATTCAACTTCAGGGCAAAATGTTGAAGAAAAAAGCAGGTTTATGCAGGAACCTGAACTTGTTGACGGACTTAGTAAGGACTTATACGACAAAAAACCTAAAAACAGTCAGGAAATCATAGATGAAACTGTCACAGTTAAAAACAGGCAGCTTGAGATGCCCATTATGGAAGATGGGTCTGAAGATGAAAATTACAGGTTGCCTCCCTATAACCTCCTTAAGAAATCAAAAAACCTGCCGGCAAAGTTATACAGGCAGAGTATCAAGGAAAGGGTTAATACACTGCACAGGCTTTTTCATGACTTCGCCCTCCAGGCAAAGATTGACAGGGTGGTGAGGGGCCCTTCTGTTACCTTATATGAGGTTGTTTTATCTCCAGGTGTTAAGGTCCAGAAACTTTTCAGCCTTGAAGATGATTTTTGTGTTGCTCTCGGTTCCCCTGACCTGAGGATTATTGCACCGATACCGGGAAAATCGGCAATTGGTCTTGAAGTCCCAAATAAGGTAAGGAGCATAGTAACCCTTGGAGACATTTATGATCCCGGGGCAAGCGAAATTAATGAAAACCTGCTTTCGGTACCTCTCGGAAAGAACCTTTCAGGCAATACTGTATACATGGATATAAATACCATGCCCCATGTCCTTATAGCCGGTGCCACAAATTCAGGAAAAAGTTCCTGCCTTAACAGCATTATCATATCCCTTCTAATGAAGGTGAAACCCGGAGAGGTAAAATTTATAATGATAGATCCAAAAATGGTGGAACTTAGCATATATAATGGCATACCTCACCTGCTTTCTCCAGTGGTTGTGAATCCCAAGAAAGCAGCATCTGCACTGAGCTGGGCCGTTGAGGAAATGGAAAAAAGGTTCAGGGTTCTTGTTGAAAGAAACTATAAATCACTTGCTGAATATAACAGGGATGCAAAAGAATATCAGGGAGAGGATAAGAATTTTAAACCACTTCCTTATATAGTGGTGTTCATAGATGAGCTCGCAGATCTTATGATGATTGCAGCAGCCGAAGTGGAAGACAGTATATGCAGGATAGCACAGATGGGAAGAGCCGTAGGCATGCACCTTGTAATATCCACGCAGAGACCTTCGGTTAATGTAATAACGGGCCTGATAAAGGCAAATATACCTTCAAGGATTGCTTTTATGGTGACATCAAATGTTGATTCAAGGGTAATACTCGACTGCTCCGGTGCAGATAAATTAACCGGAAGAGGGGATATGCTTTACCTCCCATATTATCTGAACAGGCCAGAGCGCCTTCAGGGATCTTTTGTAACAACCAAGGAAATAGAAATGATAACCAGGTATATAAAGGGGGTCAAGGAACCTGAATATAATATCGAGATATCAAAGAAGATAAGCCAGTCTGAACGTAAAGACATTGAAGAAGACGAGCTTTTCCTTGAAGCATTAAAAGTGGCCGTAGACTTTGGACACGCGTCAGCCTCTCTTCTGCAGAGAAGGCTCAAGATCGGATATTCAAGGGCAGCAAGGATCGTTGACCAGATGGAGAACAGGGGATACATATCAGGGTTTGATGGAAGCAAGCCGCGTGAAATACTGATAACACAGGAAGAGCTTACCAGCGTTCTGAGGGAAGAAAGTCACTAATAAGGATTGGATGGATATTTAAAACCAGATTATGAGATGTTCGATATTGACAATAGGAACCGAGCTTACGCTTGGACTTATTTTAAACCAGAATTCACAGTATATTTCTGAAAAGGTATCGGAGTTGGGCTTTGAGTGCAATCTTGCAGTGACGGTTGGAGATGATATTGAAGATATTAAGGAAAGCCTAAAATATGCAACTGGCAGAAGTGAAATAGTCATTATAAGTGGAGGCCTCGGGCCAACTGACGACGACCTTACAAGGGCTGCTGTAGCGGAGACCCTTGGGCTCGATCTTGTAAGGGATGGAAAACTGGATGAATCAAGCCTCAAGTTTGTCAGGAAAAAAAGAACAGCAGGAATAAAGGAAAGACTTCTCAGGCAATCATATATACCACGTGGTTCCGTACCGATTATACCGGTTATTGGAAGTGCGTCAGGGTTCAGGATAGAACTTGAAATGAGAGAAAAATACGTCTTTTGTATCCCCGGAGTACCCAAAGAAATGAAAAGCATGATGGAAAGAGATGTACTTCCATTCCTCAGGGAATTGATAAGCAACAGGCAAAGCAGGAAAAAGGTATATAAGATAAAAAAGAAGACAATACTAACAACTGATATAAGTGAGACCGAGATAGAGGAAAAGATAAAAGAAATAGCAATCCAGGCAAGAAATACCGGAATAAATATAGGAATAACAGCAAATCCCGGCTTAATAAAGATAATACTAATTTCACGCTGCAAAGAT
The DNA here is from genome assembly GCA_016932375.1 of Actinomycetota bacterium. Taxonomy (GTDB): domain Bacteria; phylum Actinomycetota; class Humimicrobiia; order Humimicrobiales; family Humimicrobiaceae; genus JAFGDA01. Next base: position 5,861 of record JAFGDA010000205.1, read on the forward strand.
GATGATAAATCTGAAGAAAACCTTAAATACATAGAAGAAAAAATATCTAAAAAGATTGGAAGCGCAGTTTATGGTAAAGACGATTCCCTCATTTCGGATAATTTAAAAGATGCCATAAGCAGGACGGGAAAATGTATTACCATTAGCACGGCAGAATCAATTACAGGCGGGTTGATTTCAAGCATAATAACAGATACACCTGGAAGCTCCGGGTTTTTCCGGGGAGGGATTATTCCTTATTCGGATTTTGCAAAAGAAAATCTGCTTAAAATTAACAGTGAAATAATAAGGGAAAAAGGTGCAGTAAGTGCCGAGGTTTGCCTGAAAATGGCGAAAAGTGTAAAGAGATTGTTTAAATCTGACTACGCAATTTCAGTTACAGGATACGCCGGTCCTGATTATGAAGATGACAGGCTCGGCCAGGTCTTTTGCTGCATTCTCGGTCCGGATGGTTTTGAATCTGTTTATGAAAGAAGGTTTGTTGGTACCAGGACGGAAATAAAATTCAGGACCACACAATTTGTTCTAAATAAGCTTAGAAATGCAATACTTGAAAAAAAGTGAGGAAAACCGGAACACGGATGATATGTAATAATGATAAAAATCAGCATAAGATGGATAAAAAGACTGGCGGGAATGGCGGTAAAAGGATTTTTATAGGAATATCAATCCCTGAGGGATTAAGGAAAAGGATATATGAATTTTCACTTAAAACATTTGGAAGTATAAAAAATTCAAGGATTATACCTCACAGTAACCTGCATATAACCCTTAAATTTTTGGGATATACCCCCACAGAAAAGATTAATGGAATAAAAAAAGCAATTTTAAAAGCATGTGAAAATGCAGCGGCTTTCACCCTTGAAATAACAGGAGCCATAGGAGCTTTTCCGGATACCAGGAGAGCAAGATTGGCATACATTGAAACAGGGAAGGGGAATGATGATATTTGCAGTCTCTATAATTGCCTGGAAAATGTTCTTTCGGAAATAAATATAAGAAAGGAAAAAAGGGCTTTTTTTTCGCATATAACTGTTGTCAGGTTCAAAAACATTACTGATATTCAGGAAAATGCCTCTGTTTGCAGAATGGAACCGCCGGCTGTAATGGAATGCATCAGGGTAAACCTTTATGAAAGTATTCTCAGGCCCGGGGGAGCTG
>JAFGDA010000029.1 GCA_016932375.1 Actinomycetota bacterium
AGGAGGCAGGATTTCCGGTGATCATAAATATGGAGTGGTAATTTACCCTTTTATAAGATTTCCTGTAATGGCTATACTGGACGAGATGGATGAGGAATTCGGGGCAAGCATAAGACTGCTGTTTGATAAAAGTTCCCAGCACTATATGAAAACGGATGTAATAAAGCTGCTTTTAGTGTATATGGTAAAACTTCTCCTTTAGAATATTTTTACCGGGTAAATCAGCTTGCAAAACAATATTATCCTGTAAGAGTACCCAATGTTTGGGAACAGTTAAAATTATATTTTAAAAGCAATTATAGCCCACAATTTCCAGCCATTACTTGTAATCTACGTGTTTTTGTATATAATAAAACAAGAATATGTTCATCTAATGAACATTTGTGCAATATTAAATTGGATAAGTTTTAATTTAGCCGGCGGATTATGAACGACATTGAAAAAAATAGATTCCTTGGGAAGATAGCAAGGCTATATTATCTGGAAGGGCTTACACAGCAGGAAGTTGCTGGTAAGCTAAACATATCAAGGACAAGGGTTTCAAGATATCTCGAAAAAGCGAGGGAAAATAATATCGTAGAAATAAAAATCAATTCGCCCGGGGAGGATTATTCCCGGATTGAATACTTGATTGAAAAAACATTTAAAATAAAAGAATGCGTAATAGCCCCGACACTTGAAAAAGATGAAGCAATACTCCAGTCAATGGCGGAAAGCCTGAATAATTTACTATCAAGGATACTTAAGGATGAGTGTTATATGGGTATCGGTTGGGGGAGCTCGTTAAGTGGAATATCAAAATATATAAATATTTCAAATAAAAAGGGCATTAAAGTTGTACCCATGATTGGGGGTCTCGGCAAGATTGGGACAGGAGTCCATACAAATTCAGTTGCCAAAAAAATAGCGGACCGTTTGGGAGGCATCAGTTACATGATCCATGCACCTGCAGTACTGGACAGCAAAAAAATAAAGGAGACTGTTGAAAAAGACAGCAATGTAAGGGAAATCATGGAAATGGCAGGCAAGATAAGTACAGCCCTTATAGGCCTGAGCGACCTCGGCATGGATTCAACCCTTATCAAGACAGGTAATTTCAGCCCCGGGGAATTTGATTACCTAAGTGGTCTTGGAGTAATAGGAGATGTAAATCTGATATTCATAGATAAGAATGGACGGCATGTGCAGAACCGTCTTGATGACAGGATAGTAAGAATCCCCTTAAATAAGCTGAAAAAGATTGAGAATGTAATAGGTGTTGCTTTCGGACGGCGTAAAACACCTGTCATATTGGGAGCCTTAAAAGGGGGAATAATAAATATATTGTTTACTGACCTGAAAACTGCAAATGAAGTTTTAAAGTACCAGGGATTAATGGTAACAGGGAATACAGGGTAAATTTTTATTTATTGATTAATAAAAAATATACCAGATAGGGAAAGGTAAGCAGGTCATTTTATTATGGGATGGTAAAAATGAAAAAAGTAAAAGGGATAAATAAAGCCAGCAAAAAGGAAAAATTCCTGGATATTGACGGCCATAAAATCAGGGACAGCTTCCCTGATCTTGGCAGGGAAGAAAAGATAGGTATTTTAAGAACGATGTACCGGATAAGGCATTTTGAATTCCAGACCGAGCAGTTTATAATCCGCGGGATGATACATGGTACCTGCCACCTTTATATCGGCGAAGAGGCTTCGGCTACCGGTGCGATAGCTGCTATCGGTCCCAAAGACTATATTACCTCAACTCACAGGGGGCACGGACACTGTATAGCAAAAGGGGCTAACCTGAATATCATGATGGCTGAACTCCTCGGGAAAAAGACCGGTTACTGCAAGGGAAAGGGCGGATCAATGCATATAGCCGACGTCGGAGCAGGAAATCTTGGAGCAAACGGGATCGTAGGGGGAAGCATAGGGATAGCCACTGGCGCAGCACTTACATGCAAAATGAAAAAAAACGGCAGGATAGTCATATGCTTTTTTGGCGATGGTGCTGCCAACAGGGGGAATTTCCATGGAGCCCTGAACATGGCTTCCATATGGGATCTTCCAATCATATATCTTTGTGAAAATAACGTATACGGCATGTCCACACCGGTTAAAGAGGCCTTTAATATAAAAAGGATTTCGGACAGGAAATATGCATATGGAATAGATGGAATTACCATTGACGGAAATGATGTGACAGAGGTATATAATACCATATCCCATTATGCCAGCCTGTGCAGGAAAGGCATGGGACCGGTACTGGTTGAGAGCCTTACTTACAGGTACAGGGGTCATTCTAAAAGTGATGCACAGGTATACCGTTCAAAAGAAGAGGTAAAAAAGTGGATGGAAATGGATCCCATAAAAAGATATGCCGGCAGGCTTATCTCTGAAAATTTAATAACGCCTGAAGATGACAAACAAATTGAAAAGGAAGTAATATCAGAGATAGCAGAGGCAGACAGGTTTGCACAGGATAGCCCCTTTCCGGATCCCGCAGATGTCGAAGAAGACGTCTACGCCTGATGGACTGTGGACAATACCTGGTGCCCTGTGAAATATGGGCGATCTCTATAAATTATTTTATTAAAGTATTCTGGTGAAAAACGGGCAGATAGCAATATGGCTTTATTATCAAGTATGCAGGGCCTGTTTCGTGGTTAACGGGTTTTGATTATATATGGAAAAAAGGAATGAAGCAGGTAATAAAATGAGAGAAATAACTTACCTTGAAGCAATAAGGGAAGCTCTTCAGCAGAAAATGCGGGAAGATGACAGTGTATATCTTATCGGAGAGGATATAGCGGAGTACGGCGGCGCTTTTGGGGTGACCGTGGGTATGCTTGAGGAATTCGGCAAGGAGAGGATAAGGAACACACCTATCTCAGAAGAAGTGATAATAGGTGTTGCAGCCGGCAGCGCGATGACAGGGATGAGGCCTGTGGCCGAAATAATGTTTTCGGATTTTATTACAATTGCCATGGATGATATAGCAAACCAGGCAGCCAAGATACGGTATATGTTTGGCGGTAAGGCCAGGGTTCCCATAGTGATCAGGACCGCAGGTGGAGGTGGAACCGGGGCAGCCGGACAGCATTCCCAGTCTCTTGAAGCCCTGCTGGCGCATATACCCGGTCTTAAAGTAGTAATGCCCTCATGTCCCTATGATGCCAAGGGGCTCCTCCTTGCATCAATAAATGACGATAACCCTGTTGTGTTTATTGAGCATAAACTGCTGTATAAAAATAAAAAATATATACAGCACGTGCCCGGAGAAATGTATGAGATACCTCTTGGGAAAGGGGACATAAAAAGGAAGGGTAAAGATCTTACAATTGTAGCTACCTCTTTTATGGTCCAGAAATCCCTGGATGCCGCGGAAGACCTCAAAAAAGAATATAATATGGATTGTGAGGTAGTGGATTTAAGGACTTTGAGACCCCTGGATATTGACCTGATTTTAAAATCAGTGAATAAGACTGGTAAATTAGCCTGTGTTGAAGAAGCTCCTGTTTTCGGCGGGTTTATGGGAGAAGTTGCATCACAGGTTACTGAAAAGGGATTTGACATGCTGGACGCCCCAATTATCCGTATTGCCGGAAGGAACTGTCCTGTCCCCTACAGCCTGGTGCTGGAAAATGAGATGATACCTGGTGTTGAGAGGATAAAGAGCAGTATTAAAAAAATGGCAGGTTTGTCGCAGGGAAAGGAATAATATATTATAGTACAATATATTATTATAAAAATGTCGAAATTTTTTTGCGTTGATTATAATTGGAAATAGCGGTTATAATTAGAGCGGTTATAATTAGCTTTTATGGTCTTAAAAGCCTTATAAAATATAATTTCGTTAGAGGGAGCTTGAAATGCATGAAGTCATAATGCCCAAACTGGGTCTTACCATGGAAACCGGAAAGATTGAAAAATGGATTAAGAAAGAAGGGGACAGGGTAGAAGCGGGTGACGTCCTTTTTGAAGTTATGACCGACAAGGTTTCCCTTGAAGTCGAGGCATATAATTCAGGTATACTCAGGAAGATCCTCAGGGGTGAAGGCGAAGAGGTCCCTGTTACCGAGGTGGTAGCATACATAGGCGAAGAATCCGAAGAAATACCGGAGTATGTTCCGGGTGGCGGAAAGGAAGACAGGGAGGAAGAAAAGGTAGTTGCGGAAAGTGATGCAGGGAAGAAAGAGCCTCCCGTAGAAATACCTGAAAAATTAGGGGTCGAAGAAAAAACAGCACAGCAGGAACCGCAAATACCGGAAGACAGGATTGCAATTTCTCCCCTCGCAAAGAAACTGGCTGCTGAAAATAATATAGACATATCCCTGATTAAGGGGAGCGGGCCGAGGGGAAGAATAGTAAGGGAAGATGTTGAGAATTTTATTGCGAAACCAGAGCAGCAGGCCGGCAGTAAAAGCGGGGATAAAAGAATAAAGATTTCGCCCCTGGCCCGTAAAACTGCCCGTGAGATGGGAATAGACTGGAAGGCCGTACATATCGAGGGAAGCGGTCCTGGTGGAAGGATAGTAAAAGAAGATATCCTGTCAGCGGCAAAAGCAGAGGAAACAATTAAGCCAGAACCTGTATCATCAGGAAAACCGGGTGAATTGAGGATAAAATCAAAATCTGCCCTTACCGGTATGAGAAAGGTCATAGCGCAACGCATGAGCCAGTCAAAATCTACTATCCCCCATATCGTTCTTAATAGAACTGTTGATGTTACGAAGCTTATAGAGTTCAGGGAAAGCCTGAAAGACAGGATGATGCAGAAATACGGGATAAAGGTAACCTATACCGATCTCATATTGAAAGCTGCTGCGCTGGCGCTGCGGGAAAATATAGAAGTTAACTCCAGCCTGCTGGACGGAAATTACATAGTATATGATGATGTTAATGTCGGTATGGCAACAGCAGTTGAAGAGGGCCTGATAGTGCCCACCCTTTTTAGCTGTGACAAAATGGAAATCATTGATATTGCAAGAAAAAGAATTGAGTTTATGGATAAGGCAAAAAACAGGAAACTCAGTATCGAAGAGATTTCTGGAGGGACTTTTACAGTCACCAATCTGGGCATGTATGGAATCAGGAATTTCTCTGCTATCATAAATCCACCACAGGCAGCTATACTTGCGGTGGGGGAGATATATTCAGGAGTAGCAGTGAAAAACGGCAATATAGAGGCAAGGTCATTTATGGACCTGTCAGTTTCCTGTGACCACAGGATTGTAGATGGCGCCGCAGGAGCCAGGTTCCTGCAGAAAATAGCAGGGTTGATTGAGAACCCGGTATCGCTTGTAATATAGCTTCAGGAAACGGAAAAATTGCAAAAAACTTAAACTAACCTGGATTAAGACGGGGATTAATGCAGGTGGATTTTATAAAATTTCGGGCTTTCAGCAAACCTGTAAGAATGAACAGGTAAAGGTAACAAACAGGAAACGGGTGCGGCAGGATATGAAGGACGAAGAAGCAAAAATAATGTTGTACTGCATCAATTGTGATCAGGAAACGAACCACACCGTTCACTATATAGGGAATTACCTGAGGAGCATATCCTGTGACAGGTGTTCAAGGAAAATAGAAATAGACAGAAGGCATTTGAGAACCGTTTTTGCAGAAGATTTTATAAACAGGATACTTACCAAACCACACCGTATGACCGAAGACATGAAAAAAGCTATTGCGGTACTGATACCTTTTTTCCCAAAAAGACTTATAACGGAACCCCTTAACGTCCTTAAAGAGATACATGATATACTTAGAAAAAATAATGAGGGAAAAAGAAGGAAGAAAAACAGCCCATGACCTGGTGTTCAGGTCCCGATATTTATCAGGGGGATTTTAAATATTTTTTCAAATTTTTTTATAATCTGTTCTTTGACATCATCCAGGGGGATATTGCTGCCAGGTAATTCATTCAGGGATATCTGCGGGTATTCTCTAAGGCCACATGAAATGATATGACTGAAAAGCCCGGGGTCAACGCTTACATTAAGGGAAAAGCCGTGGAGGGATACCCATTTTTTTACCTTCAATCCGATAGAGGCTATCTTAAAACGGTCCACATATACACCCCTGTGTTTTTCTACCCTTTTACCTTTTACCCCGAAAAATTTTAGGACCTCTATTATGACTTCCTCAAGCATGCTGACATAAGCAGTCAGGTCCTTTTTAAAATAGGCAAGGTTAATAACAGGGTAACAGACAATTTGACCCGGGGCATGAATGGTAATATCACCGCCCCTGGTTGACTGTACAAGTTCAATGCCGCATGCTTCGAGTTCTCCGGCAGTGGAAATCAGGTTTGAAATGCTCCTGTTGCTTCCAAGGGTTATGACCGGGGGGTGCTCCAGGAGCAGGATGATACCGTGATGACTGGACTCATTTATAAGGTCAAATAATTCAAGCTGCAGGTTATATGCATCGCTGTAACTTACAGTCCCGAGGTCCTTGTAATATAATACCCCTCCGGGAAGACCCCGCAGCATACCGGGTAAATCATTTACTTTAAATTTTATTTCAGGGTCCTTCATAAAGAGGTTATTATATATTTTTTTGTATTTATCGCAATAAAACGAAAAAGATAGAATATTTTACCATATTAACCGGAAGTTGGCGTCACTACTTCAAGGAAAGGAGAATATTATGACGGAAAAAAAGTTTGATGTGGCAGTCCTCGGGGGAGGCCCGGGCGGATATGTGGGTGCAATAAGGGCTTCAAAGCTCGGACTCAGGGTAGCAGTTGTGGAAAAGGATCATTTAGGTGGGGTATGCCTGAATTGTGGCTGCATTCCTACAAAAACCCTCTATCATACGGCGGTTTCCCTTGAAGAGATAAGAAAAGCCCATATTTTTGGCATAAAAGTAAATAATCCGGAACTTGATTTTCCAGCAGCCATGAAAAGGAAGGACGATATTATTGAAATGCAGAGGAGGGGCCTGAATTTTCATTTCAAGAGTAACAATATAGAACTTATAAAAGGTACTGGCAAACTTGTTTCGAGGGATACCATATTGGTAACCGGCCCCGGGGGAAGTGAGCATCATGTAAGCGCATCCAGCATAATAATTGCCACCGGGTCTTCGGCCGGCAATGTTCCTCCTTTTGACCTTTCCATGGAAGGCGTGGTCGATAACACAGGAATCCTGTCTCTGGGGAGGTTGCCGGAATCGCTCCTGATAGTAGGGGGAGGTGTGGTAGGTTCAGAGTTTGCAAATATATTTGCATCTTTTGGAACCAGGGTTACAGTTGTAGAAATTTTGCCCCGTATACTTACTACCGAAGACGAAGAAGTCTCAAAGGTAATACACAAGGCCCTGAAGTTAAAAGGTGTAGACATCCACACGTCAAAGAAGGTAGAGGATTTCAGCAGGGATGGCGGAAAATTCGTATGCCGTCTTTCCGGAGGGGAAAAAGTGGAAGCGGAAAAAATACTGGTTTCCGTGGGACGTGTTCCAAATTCAAAAAATATAGGCCTTGAGGAAGCCGGAATAGAAGTGGACGAAAAGGGATACATAAAGGTGGATAACAGGCTAAGGACTTCAGCCGGCAATGTTTATGCGGTAGGGGATGTAAACGGGGGGCTTCAGCTTGCCCATCTCGCATCCAATGAAGGCAAGATAGCTGCAGAGGTAATATCCGGAAAAGACAGTGTCATGGATTACCGAGTGATCCCCTGGGCGGTATTTGCCTCGCCTGAAATAGGGACGGTAGGATTGAACAGGGCGCAGGCTGAAAAGAAGGGGTTTTCTGTTTGTATGGGGCACTTCCCCTTCTCTTCAAGTGGTAAGGCTTATATAACCGGAGAAACTGAGGGGTTCATATCCATCGTTACTGATAAGGAAACCGGAGAGATACTGGGTGCGCAGATGGTTGGACCCCGGGCTTCGGACCTGATTCATGAAGTAGCTGTTGCAATGAATGGTGAGATGCTTATAGATGACCTTGCCTCCACGGTGCATTCCCACCCGACTTTGTCCGAAGCGGTAATGGAAGCTGCAGAAGACTGCTTTGGTATAGCCACTCATAAATCATGAAATATGGCATATCCTGGCGGTATAAAAAAAGTGTGAATACCCTCAGGGTAAAAAATTTCTCATGCCTGTCGTTGATTTTCATACTATCCATGCACAGGTTTAACAGTCGTGATACCATAATATCAAAATATAGCAGAAAAACTAAAGAAGGTGGTACTTATATATAGATTAATAGTCACCGATGTTGACGGTACTCTTCTGGATAGTAAGTCGAGTATTCCAGATTTAAATAAAAAGGCTTTGATGGAGTGTAAGAAAAAGGGCATCGGAATAATACTCGCAACAGGTAAAACCATACATTCGGTACTTCGACATATAAACGAACTGGATCTTGAACTTCCACAGGTAACCCTAAATGGAAGCGTAACTGTTGACAGGAAACTCAACCTGATTGATTCAGTAAAAATAGACCCCGGGGTATATATGAGGGTCATAAGGGCAATAAAGGAAGGGGGCTATCCCCCTGTTGTAGCTCTTATTGATGGAATACTTTATATTGAAAAGTATTACCCAGACCTGAGGTACCTTGAAAATGTCGGGGAGAAATTTGTACCGGCCGCCAGTCTTGAAACAGGGTATTTTGCAGAAAATGCGGCTGACATTTTTATCCCGATAGAAGAATCAAATCCGCTCGATGCACGGCTGCGGGAAGCATTTTCGGGTGAGCTCCAGTTTATAAGGTCCGGGGCCTTTTACTTTGATATCCTTGATAAATCTGCCACCAAGGGCAATGCAGTGATGAAAATAATTAAAACTCTCGGGATAAGAAGGGAAGAAGTGGTGGTTTTTGGAGACAGCCCCAACGACCTCAGCATGTTTGAAGTAGCCGGGTTGAAGATTGCTGTCAGGAATTCATATCCGGATGTTATAGAGAAGGCCGATATTGTTACTCTTGAAAATGACTGTTCGGGACTGGGGGAAGCGATATTTAAATACATCCTTGGATAAATATAAACTGGATACATTACTGAGCGAGTGCCATTGCACCCAGATTTTTATCATTATTAAATATTCCTTTAGGGCCGGCCGGTAATTTGATA
>JAFGDA010000030.1 GCA_016932375.1 Actinomycetota bacterium
AGATATTCAAACAGCTTGGAATGGAAACCTGCATTGAAGATATGAACATTGAACAGCAGGGTTCATGGGGATTCTTCAGGGGCGGAACGAAAGTGGGGCAGCGCGAGATCCTGTTTCCGAGGATAGAAGAAGAGAAATAAAACATGTATTTAATAGACACCCACGCCCATCTTGATATGATAAAAAGTCTCACCCCCACGGAGGCTGTAGAGAAATCTGCCAGGGAGGATGTAAGATATATCATAAATGTGGGGACAAGCATTGAAGGCAGCAAAAGATCCGTGGAGTTTTCCCGGAGGTTTCCCGGTGTATATTCCAGCATCGGGCTGCACCCCCATGATGCCGGAGGGTTCGGGAAAAGGGAAGAAGATGAGCTTGAAAATATTTTAGCAGGAATTAACATTGATATACAGGGAAGACATGGAAGTGGTTACGGAAAAGATGAAGGCAGGGGAACCGCTCCTGCAAAATTGGTTGCCGTAGGTGAGACAGGGCTTGATTTTTACAGGGACCTGAGCCCCAGGCCGGACCAGGAAAGGGCATTTGCTTCCCAGATAGAGCTGGCCTTGAAACATGATCTTCCGGTAATCATACATGACAGGGATGCGCATAAGGAGACAATCGGGGTAGTAAAGAATTATGCATCTTCCCCGGCCTTCAGGGCGGTGGTGCACTGCTTTTCCGGGGATGTAAATTTTGCCCTGCAGTGTCTCGAACTCGGGCTTTTCATATCTTTTACAGGGGTTATAACATTCCCAAATGCAGGGACCCTGCGGCAGGTTGTGAAAGAAGTGCCTCTCGAAAGGATGTTTATGGAAACGGATTCCCCGTTCCTGGCTCCGAGGCAAAAAAGGGGCAGGGAAAACTATCCCGGATATGTAAGATATGTTGCAGGGGAAATAGCCGGGGTAAAGGAGATGCCGTTTGAGGAAGTTGCGCGTACTACTTCACAAAATGCGCAGGATTTCTTTAAGATAGGTAACTGGCGTTAATTGAAAATTGATGTACTTAAAGGATTTTATTTAGTTTCATTTCCTAAACAGCCTTACGGCTCTTTGAACATGTTGTTGCGGCAGTCGATTTATTACCATGACAGGCAAGAGAGACCATGATGGCCCCATATATAAGTTCTCCTAAAAATACGCTGGCAATACTCTCGGAAAACGGGATAAATTTAAAGAAAAGCCTCGGGCAGAATTTCCTCATAGATACAAATATCCTTAAGAAAATAGTGGACATCTCCGGTGCAGGAAGTGATGATGTAATACTGGAGATCGGGAGCGGTATAGGGAGCCTTACGGAGATACTGCTTCCCAGGGTAAAAAAAATAATATGCATTGAAATAGACAGGTCGCTTGCCAGTGCCTTTAAGGGTATTTTTGCCGATTATATGGATAAAGGGCGGAAAGGTGAAAAAATTGAGCTGATAAACAAGGATGCCATGAAAATAGATTATGGAGAGTTAAGTAAAGATTTTAAAATCAGCAGGGTAGTATCAAACCTTCCCTATAAGGTGGCGGCGCCTCTTATACTAAAGATACTGGTCGAAGCAGAAGGGATCCACGGACTATGGGTTACCATCCAGAAGGATATTGCCGAAAGATTGACCGCGCCAACAGGCAGCAAAAACTACAGCTCTTTTGCTGTAAAGGCACAGTTTCTTGCTGGCTACCGCCAGCTTTTTTCAATATCAAGAAGCTGTTTTTTACCCAGCCCAAATGTGGATTCAGTGGTTGTGGAAATTAAAAGAAAAGATAATGCAGGATTTTTTAGGAAAAACAAGGAGATATCAGGGTTTTTCCGGTTTGTAAATGAATGCTTCAGGCACAGGAGAAAAAAAATAATAAATTCACTGGCTCAAAGCAGCATATACGTGGAAAAAACAGGGACCATTTCCGGAATACTTGAGCGCATGGGAAAAGCAGGGGATATAAGGGCAGAAGAGCTGGGCCTGGGGGACTATATCGAGCTCTATAAGAGGCTTAATGTATAATATAATTTTTTGTGTTATCATATAGCGGAATGGAAACTAACAGGGTCCTGAAGATAAGGGCTTCGGGAAAGATAAATTTATACCTGAATGTAGCAAGGGACAGGCGGCCGGATGGATATCATGAGATAAAATCCATCATGCAGAGCGTAAGCCTTTCAGATGACCTTACCTTTAAAATCTCTAAAAATAAGGAAATTAAACAGGGCGGTCCGTTAAATGGTATTTATATTTCATGCAATAATATAAATATCCCACTGGATGAAAAAAACCTCGTCCATAAGGCTGCTGCTGTGATACTGGATGTATTCAATCTAAGGAACAAATATAAAATAGAGATCAATATTGAGAAACATATTCCCGTATGCGCAGGTCTTGCCGGGGGCAGTACGGATGCTGCTGCAACCCTTTTGGCTCTCAGCCAGTTATTCGAATTGAATATCGGGGACCAGGAGATGCTTGGTCTTGCAGGCATGGTGGGTTCCGACGTGCCCTTCTGTTTAAAAGGCGGAACAACCCTGGCCGAAGGCAGGGGGGAGATACTGACAGGTTTGCCTGATTTCCCTTTCTTATGGGTGGTCCTTGCCACAAACGGCAGGAAATTCCACACAAAAGAGATTTATGATAAATTCGACCTGGTGGGGATAGAAAAGCGGCCCAGACATGGAAAACTGGTTGAATATATAAAGAATAAAAAATTCAATGAGTTTTTTAAAAATATGGGAAATGACCTCGAAGACGTAGCGGTTTCAGAGGACAGGGAAATCAGCGTAATTAAGAATAAGGCATCGGACCTGGGAGCCCTCGTGACCCAGATGACCGGGAGCGGTCCCACGATATTTGCTTTTTGCGGGGATCTTTCAACAGCCCGGTTGATATTACAGGGCATTAAACGGTTTGCAGGTGAAGTTTTTCTTTCCCATACCACTCCGGATAGCCTCGTATGCATATGATCAGGTATAAATTACCAGGGATGAAAAGCCAATGAATCGGTATACCTGTGCACCCCATATGGTTATATTTTCATGTAATATAATAATGCTTACTTTTGGTTAAAGAATCACCGGATACGACCATTAGGGATATAAATCACTTATCCTGAGCCCTTCTCAACCCTGTCATTTATTGAATTTTCATATTATCTGATATAAAATTTATTAGCTTCCCTGGGGAGTAGCCAAGCGGTAAGGCAACGGGTTTTGGTCCCGTGATCCGCAGGTTCGAATCCTGCCTCCCCAGCCAGCATGCGACAACTTGAGATAGACCGACTTTCCTAAAATCCATTATTTAATATAGAAACATCTTTTATTTATGTTAATGATTTTTAAAATATGAATTATGAGATTAAGAATAAATGTGTTTTTACGATAATGGTTCTGTACAAATTGTTCCATTATAAAGATACAATGGAATACCAAGACCTTTAATCAGCTCAGACTTATCCTTGTTA
>JAFGDA010000206.1 GCA_016932375.1 Actinomycetota bacterium
AGAAGGCAAATTTTTATTTTCACTTTTAGGCTATTAAGAATAAGAATCAGCTTGATTGCTGTTAATCCGGGGTGTTAATCACCAATCCATATATTGTTCTGTTGAAATTGGGCCGGCTGCCTGGCCGGGAGAATTATGTCCAGGTTTAGAATTGCTTATTCCAGTTTAAAAATTGAAACCCTCAAGGACAACGGCAGAACCCATTCCTCCTCCAACACACAGGGTAGCGAGGGCTTTTTTGCTCCGGCCCTGCCTTATTTTTATTGCAAGGTGCACAATCAGGCGCGCGCCGCTTGCACCAATGGGATGCCCGAGGACTATTGCCCCGCCATCAGGATTTACCTTATCTATATCAAGGTTAAGCTCCCTGATACATGCTATGGACTGGGAAGCAAAAGCTTCATTTAATTCAACGGTATCAAAATCCTCAATATTGATATTATTTTCCCTGCATAACTTCCTTGTTGCATATATGGGGCCCAGCCCCATAAGCTTCCAGTCACACCCCACACTTGCGCTGCTGCCAATGGTTGCCATTACATCCAGTCTATGTTTACGAGCGTAGTCTTCACTGCAGACGACAAGCATTGAAGCCCCATCGTTTATCCCGGATGCGTTCCCTGCTGTAACAGTCCCTTTTTCCATGAAGGCAGGCTTCAATGCAGCTAATTTTTCAATTGTGGTATCCGGTCTTGGGTGTTCATCATGATCCAGGTCGCCTGCTTTTATCAGCTCTTCGTCATATATTCCTTCATTTAGTGCCCTGAAATAACGTTCCTTGCTTGATAGTGCGAATTCATCCTGTTCCTGCCGGGAGATATTATATTTCCCTGCAATAAGTTCGGCAGTCATACCCATATGTTCGTTTTCAAAAGTATCTACCAGCCCATCCCGCAGCATGGAATCAATCAATACGCCATCCCCCATCCTGTAGCCTTCCCTTGCCCTGTCCAGCAGGAAGGGGGCACTGGACATGGATTCGGTGCCTCCGCACAGGATCATCTTTGCCTGGCCAAGTTGTATTGCACTGGCTGCCAGTAAAACCGCCTGCATGCCCGAGGCACACATCATGTTGACCGTATAAGCAGGCCTGTCTATCGGGATGCCTGCATTTACCGCAACCTGCCTGGCAGGGTTCATCCCCTGGCCAGCCATTATTACGTTCCCGATGATGGCCTGGTCAATATCCCCAACATCTATCCCCTTTAAAACCTCCATGGCTGTAATGACCGCAAGCTCGATTGCTGAAAATTTTTTAAGCCCTCCAAGGAACCTTCCCTGGGGCGTACGCTTTGCTTTAACAATACATACCTGTTCCATAATATTAACCACCTTTCGTAAATATTTCTTCTGGCATCAATTTTACATCGCCCACTATGGGCTTGAAGCCCATAACATCCAGGACCTGTCTTTTTATATCTATTCCGGGTGCTATCTCTATTAATTCAAGGCCCTTTTTTGTAAGCCGGAAAACTGCACGTTCCGTAACATAGATGACTTCCTGCCCAACTTTTTGGGATAGCGAGGAGCTGAATGATACCTGCTCCACTCTTTCTACAAACTTCCTTACTTTTCCCTCTTTTTTAATGATAAGGTTATTATTGCTGCATGATATCTCAAGTCCGCCAGCCGTCATTGGACTGCAAAAGACAAGCTTTTTTGCTGTCTGTGTTATGTTTACAAAACCCCCTACACCTGGAAGCTTCTTGCCAAATTTTGATACATTGACATTGCCGCAAGAATCAATTTCTGCCGCCCCCAGCGCGGCAAAGTCAAGCCCCCTGCCATCATAGAAATCAAACTGTGCAGGCTGGTCTATTATTGCCTCGGGGTAGAGCGAAGCGCCAAAACTCCAGCCGCCCGCAGGAATCCCGCCGATAGGTCCGCTTTCAACAGTAAGGGTAAAACTATCCAGGACCCCATATTCAGCCGCAATCCTCCCTATGTCTTCAGGTATGCCTATGCCAAGATTGGCAATGGCATTCTCCTTTATCTCCATAAGGGCCCTTGCTGCAATAATGCGACGTGGTCCCATCTCCATCTTTTCCACAACGGCCCTGTCCGACTCGTCATCCGGCAATGCACTGCAGTACCCCCGGTTATACTGTTCAGCAAATGTCTGCTGGTGCTCCCCTGCCTCTGCTATGACAATATGGTCCACAAGTATGCCCGGGACCCCGACAGATTGAGGGGGAGCCGGCCTGTCCAGTATTTTTTTGACCTGGGCTATTACCTTGCCGCCACTGTTATGTGCTGCCTGGGCTATCGGCAGTACTTCACCGATGATTGCCTCGTCATACATTACTATATTCCCGAATGTATCAGCAGCAGTCCCCCTGATTAAGCCTATATCGACCGGGAATGCTTTATACCATAACCAATCCCTGCCGCCAAGTTTAATCCTTTCAACCAGTGGCTCCCTGGTCCGGTCATTTATCCTGCCTCCGCTATTTTCCGGATCTATGAATGTCTCAAGACCGATATGCGTAATACATCCGGGCCGCCCTGCTGCAATATCACGGAATATCTGGCATATCACACCCTGCGGAAAATTATATGCCTCGATAAGGTTTTTAGTTGCCAGCTCGCCAAGTTTTGGGGCAAGTCCCCAGTGGCCCCCGATAACCCTTTTTACCAGGCCCTCATGTGCAAAATGATTTGCCCCCCTGGTACTGCCGTCACCCTGCCCGGCTGCATATACAAGAGTCAGGTTCCGCGGCAAACCTGTATCAAGGAAGCGTCTTTCAAGGGCAGATGTCAGGGCCTCCGGGTGGGCAGCACCAACGAAACCGCCTGAAACAACAACCTGCCCGTCCTGGATAAGACCTGCTGCTTCCGCCGCAGTGCACAATTTTTTATCCACTTTACTTCTCAAGAGTACCAGCCTCCATTTACATGGATTGTCTGGCCGGTAATATAACCTGCAAGCTCGCTGCACAGGAAAAGCACGGCATCTGCAACCTCTTCCGGTTCGCCGAACCGCCCTAAGGGGATTGATTTTAACATTTCCTGCCGCACTTCTTCAGGAATGGTGCGCCCCATTTCGGTTAGAACCACTCCCGGGGCAACACAGTTTACCGTTACCTGCCGCTTTGCCATTTCCCTGCTTAACACTTTTGTAAGTGCAACCACTCCCGCCTTCGCTGCAGCATAATTAGATTGCCCGAAGAAGCCGATAAATGCTGCTATCGAGGTAAAATTAACAATCCTTCCGCCATCCGATACCATTGCCGCTGCATGCCTGCAGACATTAAACACACCCGTAAGGTTAGTATCAATCACATCCTGCCACACTTCCTTATCCATTTTTTTAATCGTCTTATCACGGATAATG
Organism: Actinomycetota bacterium; assembly: GCA_016932375.1. GTDB lineage: Bacteria > Actinomycetota > Humimicrobiia > Humimicrobiales > Humimicrobiaceae > JAFGDA01. The sequence continues at coordinate 3,335 of JAFGDA010000206.1, forward strand.
CCTGCATTGTTTACCACAATATCTATTGCCCCAAATTTTTCTACCCCGGCATCAAACATCCTGCCGACACTGTCATGGTCCCTTACATCAGCCTCAAATACCAGGGTTTTATTCTCACACTTTGATGCAGTATCCTCTGCATTCTTGCGGTTTATGCCCCTGCCTTCATCAAAATAGTTTACAATTACACTGGCCCCCGCAGAGCTGAGGCGCTGGCAGCAGCAGGCACCGAGCCCCTGGCTGCCCCCGGTCACTATTGCAGTTTTGCCTGAAAGGTCTATTCCTATCATTTTGGCTATCTCCCAGAGTTATTTTTTTATAATTACTTAACCCTTAATCCCCCTGGATAAAAACAGTAACAAATGTTGCTTTTTTCCTGCCCACAACCTGTGTCCTGTGTTTTATCCCTGAATCAAAATATATGGAATCCCCGGCTTTCATCCTGTAAGTATTATCACCGACAGTAAAATCAATTATTCCTGTAAGCATATATATGAATTCCTGGCCCCTGTGGAAAAATTCACCCGGGGGGTCTTCCGGCTCGATCGTCAATACAAAAGGTTCGGCATTTTTATTCCTTTTTCCAGGCGCCAGCGCTTCGTAACGGTAGCCAAACTGTGAGCCCTTCTGGCTTACAACCTGTCTTGCATTTTTTGGTGTAAAAACACAGGCCGGGTCATTTTCTTCATCAACAAAAAATTCCGCAAGAGGAACCCCGAGTGCTTTTGCTATACGGATCATTGTTGATATCGGGGGGGAGATCTGTGCAGTTTCTATCTTTGAGAGGGCGCTTTTTGTCAGGTCCGCCTTCCTCGCAGCGGCAGTTACCGTAAGACCTGCTTTCTTGCGGAGCTCCCTTATCTTTTTTGCAATCAGTTGTTCATTCATAATCTACATTGTATCTTTAAAGGAAACATCCGTAAAGAATTATTTTTGCATTTATATTTATTAGGATTCTTTAGACAAATTATTCTGCAATCATACTTTCTATAGAAGCCAGCCACACACCAAATTGGGTAAAATTTACTTAAATCCAGCGCCGCCTGGCAAATATCTTTATTCCAGTTTATACTTTACGGTTCAAGTGTCTATATACCAGTTTGCAGAATAAACTCCCTGATATGTTTAAAGTAATTAAAATGCCTGTCAAATGATGCTATATAGCTAATCCCATAATGATCCATTGTAGCAATATGGACCGCATCCCTCGGATAGATCTTGCCGGTGTTATCTTTTAGTATATCCCGTGCCGCATTCATTATCCGGACATTTATAGATAATACTTCATCAACAATACCTGAAAAATTATTAAATACTTCCAGGCCTTTTTCAAGCATATTAATTGCGTGATAGCGATATAATATTTCCTGAAGAACTTCCGTTGAAGTGATACCTGTTATCTCACCCTTCGAGACCGACTCCAGTATTTTTATTGAGGGTTCCCTGTTCGGGTGTTCTTTTCCTGATGCATACATGGGTATGTTTGAGTCAATAAAAACTTTAGTATTCCATGTCATTCAATGCTCCCTCTATTATCTCTTTTTCCATTTTTCCTGGATCGTCCACCGGAAGACTGAGGGATTTTAATTTTTCAAGGGCTTCCAATTTATCTTCTTTTGTTTTTATTCCATAATAAGTCGCTACAGCTTCCCTTACCAATCCGCCTATTGAAACATTATCTATTTTTGCTTTTTCCTGCAGCTTACGGTAAACATCTTCTTCAAATAAAAGAGTTGTCTTTTTCAGGGTCATTGGCATCACTTCCTTCAGTATGCATTATGTATATAGCTCCATATGCATAATATAACAGCTCCCATAATTAATCAAATTTATTTAAATTTTTTTATACACATCAGTGAAGCTTTTTAAATTATAAATTACTGGAGGACTGGTGGAAGATTTGAGGTTGATTTCATCCCGGGGGAAAAGTCTATCAGGTCCAGATAAGGCCTTTTTGAAAACCTTAATATTGTACTTCCTACTTTTTCAAGGGAAGCTTCATATTTTGAATCAGATGGCAGTCCCATCAGCTGGGCCATATCTTCGACGTGGATCTTTCCCCCCATATTATCCCTGTCAAATCTCTTTATTATATAGCATAGCTTCCCATCAGCCAGGTAAAACAATCTTTTGATGCAACTTCTATGATATGGATCCCCATTTTTAGTCTTTTTATGGCAGCACAGGCAAATACTCATTTATCATGTCCTATCTACTTATTATTTTAGGGGTCTGACAGTTACTGCACCTACGGTATCCGCCCTACGTTTATAAGCAGCTCAAATTTATTATGTTTATCTATCTTCAATTTTGAAAAGGTAAGCTCCAACAAGAATCCTTCGGGTAAAAGGTTTTCAAAAAAGGGGAAAAACCTCCCTGAATAAAACTTCCTCCGGGATAGTGGCATTGTCTTACTTATAGGTCTTGAATATTTACTGTCGGCATAATCATTATAGTAGGCAAATTCATATCCTTTCCCTGATTTTGAGAGGATCCCTGCCTTTCTATGGTTATAATATACTTCTGCCCTGTCAGTCATTATCCACCTCTACTGGAAGTTCTACCGGACCCAGTGTCTTTCCGAACAATCTTAAGACCTTATTGAGCGTATCAGTTCTAAAGGATGTCTTTCCCTGTTCAACATCCCTGATAAACCTTAAGCCTACTCCTGCTTTAATAGCCAGATCTTTCTGGGTAATACCAGCAGTTTTTCTTTAAGATCTAATAAAGTCACTTATTATATTTTTCTTTTTCATAATAATATCTTATACCTTAATAGGTATAAGATATTATTATCAATTATAAATTTATACCCTATAGGATATAAATTAAATAATATTATATCTCTAAAGGTATATTCTATATTAGATATATATTTAATCCTGAAATACCCTGACTTTTTTACTTTTTCCATTGAATAAAAATATTATACTAATCCCTGCGGATGCAATGGTATTGTTTATATTATCTTTATTTCTTATACATCCTTTTTAATTCTTCATAAAAATTCTGTCTTGTGCCTGCTAAAAGGATGACTATCATTTTTCTTTCTGTTTCTGAAATTAAATATGCAAGCTCATAGTTGACCCCATTATGATACACATCATAACCATAAACTCCCGCAAGGTCTCCACTCTTTTGAATGCCTGCATAAGGATTCCCGCTGATTTTATTTAATGCCTCATATAAGGTGTTTTTTAACTTTTTGTTACGCATTTTCTTAAAATATTTTTGGGCAATTGCTGAAAACCGGATTTCATACATAAATCAGTCCTTTCCAAAAACATCTTCCATTGAGGCACCTTTTTTCTTTCCGGCAGCAATATCATTACCTTCTTTTATCAGATCCCCTATTGCTGCTTTCATTTTTTGCCTTTCTTCCGTAAACCTGGCTACAAGCTCATCTCCGCTGTATCCCTCCGAAACAAGATCTTTCAGTATTTCTACAGAAAATGCTTCACCATTTTGATATAAAGGACGGATTACAAGAGCATTTTTCTCAATAAAGCATTCCGCTTCTTTTCCCAATCCCAGGTTTTTATAAAATTTTTTTGGTATGGTAATCTGACGCTTACCGGTAATATTAATAATTTTTCTGTCCAGGACACCTGCATTAAACTCATTTTTTGCCATTTTATAACCTCTTATCTAATGATTAATATATACATATCCTTGAAAGTAGTATATCAAGGAAAATAGGATATATCAACATCTATGATGGAATTTTTAAGAAGTAGCTGCTGGAATAATATTGCTTCTACACCCAGAAGATATTTTACTCATTATCCTGATGTACTCTTTATAATCCGGGTTTATTTTTTTCATGGAATTTTAAAATAACGGACAAATTCTATTTGTTTTATTTACTCAGAAGCCTTCTATACACTTCCTTATTTCCGGCAATTATTCTTTCACACTCTTTATGGTCTTTTTCAGCTCTTCAGCAGAACGCTCATCGCCGATCCCCAATTCAGCCATAATTTCTTCATGGGCAATTAGCTTAGCTTTTCCTTCTTCTATTTCCTTTATACTTTTATCAAGAATGGCTTTCTCCATACTTTTTTTTGGCTACATCACTGGCACTGTATCCAAAAAATTTTATCTCATAATTATTAATATTTCTTTTAACAACCAGGACATTAGCAATCTCTCTTTAGCCTGATCTCTTCGATAGGATACCACTTTACCTTCTTTACTATCTCCTCAACACTTTCAAAGCCCAGATTCATAAAATAATTTATCCTGTCTCCAGCCGGATATTTCATAATCTACCTTTTCCTTAGGATTATTTTTAAAAATAATATATTAATATTGAGAATGACTGATTTCCAATAATGGTAATAGTATCTCTCTCCAGTCCTCTATTGAACCATTCACTCCGTTGATTTCAAGACCTTCTTTGTCATAATAAATCTCGA
>JAFGDA010000207.1 GCA_016932375.1 Actinomycetota bacterium
ACTAACCAGGGAAAGGATCAGGCAGATCGAATCCAGGGCACTATGTAAATTAGGGAACACTAAAAATAATTCACTAAAAGACTTCCTTGTGGATTGATCCATAGACCTGGGTACTGAAATTTATAAAACATTTTGTCTTGCCTGATATTCATCACCAATAGAAATTGGGAGTCAAACAAGGAGTCCAGGCAGTTATTGATTTATATCATAAATCTTTATTGTGTCTAACTCCCCAGAAACTTCCTGAAAAGTTTTATCTTTGTACGGAAGAATACCGGAGTCACTAAAATATTTTTCTATTGTCCCGTAGTTATCCGGATGATATATAAATTCAGCAACATGCTGGTTCCCTTCATTAAACCTTTCATCGTCTTTTACGGCATCCGCGTACTTTTCCGCTTCCAGCCATAATTTCATAATCAGAAACGCCACCCCTTTATTTCCACTGATACTAACCCAGTCTTCAGGGTATTTTTCATAGCATCTGTTAAGGTAAAGTTCAAGATGTGACATCTGTTTTAACAGCCCAAATCCCACATTGATGGAATGCTTTATATATTCTTCACAGGCAACAGCACATTTTGCGCTGACAGTATAAGCATTGAGTTCATCCAGTATCATTGTAAAATCGATATCCGAAGCACCGGTCTCACCGGCATCAAGATATGTTTTATCAAAATAGTCAGGCGCCTCGATATCCTCCATCAGTTCGTATTTTGAAAAAAACATCTTATCTTTTTCAATAAATACTATCTGGCTGCCAATCAGGTAAGAATAATATGTTCCCCATTGATAGTTTTCTAAATCTTTAACAAAAAGATATATAAATGAACCGCTCCCACAGTGGGTAAGCTCATGTGTAATTGTAATTAAATCAACCGAATATTGTCCATAAAAATCATCTGCCAATAAACTGATATCAAAATCCTTGAGAGCTTCCATAACTTCCTGATTATACAGATTGTTATCATTTACAACTTCAAACCAGCCATAACCTGTGTGATAATCCTGCCCTTGAGTTATATTTATAAGGGTAAAATAACCGGCAGGATACAAAATTTTAAAATCCTTGAGATATTCCTTTACCTGGATAAATTTTTCTTCAGGATAAATACCTTCGAGGTTTGCAAAAAACTCTACCTCCTCCTCCGGGCTTACCCCGTAACCAGTTGTATCTGCAAGTTCCTCTTTTATTTCGGCATAATCGATATCCTGAAAATTCTCCTCATCCAGGCTATCATCAGAACCAGAAAAATCCTTATCACCAAAGTTATATTCTTCAAGCAGCTCGCCAATTTTAGCTGAATCCTCTTCGCTACCGCTTATAGTAATCTCCTCACTTTTAGGCTCTAAAAATTTACTGTAATCGATGCAACAGGAGGACAGCGATAAAATTATAAGGGTGGCAACTATGGTAAGAAGAAGTATTAACAAAATACGCTTCTTCCAATATTTAATTAAGTCACTGTTAAAAAAGAAAAGTATTCTTTTAAAATTTATTTTCATTTTATTATTTAAGGCCGATCTCTTCAGCCACTGATTGCATGCCCTTTATAGTGTGTCCGATAAGTATATCCAGATCCATATCAAGCATTTTTGCCCCCTCTTCAATAACTTCCCTGTTGACACCTGAGGCAAAGCTCTTCTGCTTCCACTTCTTTTTAACGGAGCTTACCTTTAAGTCCATTATGCTCTTGCTGGGTCTTAAAAGGACAGTTGCAGCAATTAAGCCGGTTAGTTCATCAGTGGTGTACAGAACCTTTTCCATTGTTTCCAGTGGTTTTACATCATTTAAAATCTTATACCCATGACTTTCAATTGCCCGCAGGTACTCTTCCGGGAAACCATGAGGGGAAAGAATCTCCCTTACCATCTGGCAGTGCTTCTCCGGATATTTTTCATAGTCAATGTCATGCAGGAGACCTACGACTGCCCATTTATCTGCCTCATTTTTACAATAAAGCCCTGCAAAATAACTCATTACGGCTTCCATGGCAAGCGCGTGCCGTATCAGGCTTTCATTTTTTGTATATTTTTTTAGTAACGTGAATGCAAAATCCCTGTCTGGTATAAAAGCAGCCATGATTTACCTTTCTAATATTCTTCTGTTATAGGTCATTAATGTCATAAACACCCAATCCGCCAAACTGTCCGGTGCTGCCTCCAGGGTCTTTATCTTTGTACTCATTTGCACCTGATTCATTGAACAGGAGCCCTCTGATTTCACGGTTGGAAGGTTCTATATCAATATATCCTGATATAATAACATATTTTCAGGATTTTTCCCGCGGCCGGTGATATGCTTGCCTGGACCATACAGATGAATTCTGTATTATTTTATGTTTTTACTTAGGACACCTGTATTTTTGGACATGTGTCTTATTTTAATTAATATATACTATTGTGCAAATGCATACATTTTATAAGTGCATTATATTGAACAGTCTTGAATACCTCACAATACCAGATCTTTTAAGCTGACAGGGTTTCTACCATCTCAGGCAGTCTCCACAAAAGATACAGGGGCCAGTATAGTAATCCACCCCTGTAGCTTATATTACGCCTGGAAGCTTTTACCGACAGAGGAGGACTGTACTTCTTCCTGTAGAAAGAAAGACTTTTAGACATTGCATTCTCAGCTGCTTTTACCTCAATTGGGATAATTTTATCGGTAAATTGCGTAATAAAATCAATTTCTGCAAGATTTCCACTGGACCAGTAGTGCGGAACGACATCCAGTGCTGACACTAATTCCTGAAGACAAAAATTTTCAGCCATAGCTCCTTTAAATTCCTGGTAAAGGCGATCCTCTTGCAGTATAGACTTAGCACTAAGGTTTGCCATTTTCCGAAGCAGGCCGACATCCGGAAAATACAATTTAAAATATGATTTGTCTTCATAAGCCTTAAGCGATACCGAAGGTTTCTTGACCTTAAATACTTTATATGCCATTCCTGCATTCTGCAGCCAGGCCATGGCATCTTCAAATTCACGGGCTCCAGCTCCTTTACGCAGCAAACCATATACAAACTTTCCGTTTTCCTTTGCCAGCTGAGCTGGAATAGAATTCCATATCATGCTCAACTTTGGGATCTGGTGGGCCGGCGCATATTTGGCAAAATCAAGTTCAAATAAGTTGAGGATATTCTGTTGCGTGTTTTCTGTTTCAGATATATTTTTTGTGTTAAGCCAGACTGACACAGCTTCAGGCATCCCGCCTACAATATAGTATTGATTTAAATGAGCAAGCAGTTTTTCTGCAAATGCATCCGGGATAGGTTCTGGCTGGTCCTTTTTTTCAGATAGATATTCAAGCAGCATGTCTTCCCTATTAGATAAAAGATACTCATAAAAATTCATAGGCCGGAGTGTCATCATGTCTACTTTTCCCACAGGATAAGAAGTCGGGCTGGCCAGTGCTATCCCAAGAAGCGACCCCGCACTGGCTATATGGTACTCCGGCGTTGACTCATAAAAATATTTTAAGGATATTATTGCACGGCTGCATAACTGGATCTCATCAAAGATGATAATTGTCTTTCCGGGTCTTATGGCCTTTCCATGTAACACACCCAGTTCTGTCAGTATCCTTTTTGGTTCAAGATCCTTATCAAATATTTTCGATATCGAGTCATTTTTTTCAAAATTGAAATATGCTGTATCTTCATAGTTTAAACGTCCAAATTCTGTTAATAGCCATGTTTTCCCGGATTGTCTTATCCCCTTTATCAGCAGGGGTTTTTTATTTGCTGAACTCTTCCAATTTAATATTTTATCTGTTAATTGTCTTTTCATGAGCTTTATTATTTACTTATATGCCAATTATTAGTATTCATACCAATTATTGATATATATTATTAGTTATTTATAAATAATGTCAATATAAATTTGATTTTTGCTATCTAAGTTTTAAAATTGCACGCCTACCCTATTAAATCGATTATTTATCAGCTCCTGGACCTATAAAAGCCCCAGAAGGCAAATATCCCGATGAAAATATTTATTTGCAGGAGTCCCGTCTGGTTCCTTCCCGTGCTCATTTCTCCTATATATTCAGGGATCCCTCCATAAAGTATATTAATGAAGAAAAAGTTGGCAATGACAAGAAAAATTATCAGCGAGCCAAGAATTATTAGCCATTTTTCAGGATTTTTAATGCGGCCGGCGATATGCTTGCCTGGACTATTGATACAGGACATTTTATGCAG
>JAFGDA010000208.1 GCA_016932375.1 Actinomycetota bacterium
AAGGGGTTTTTAAATATCATCATATTGTCAGCAAGGGAATCGATATGGAGGGTGAGTCCTTCTTTTGCACCATACAGGCCAATCATGCCGGCCCTCAGTGTATCTATGGTAATAAGGACTGTGTTTTTCATTTATTCACTCCCTGTTGTTTTTATAGTAATCCACCAAAATTTCCAGGACTTCCGGCCTGCTAAACTGTTCCGGAGGACGTTTACCCCCGGAAAGCATTTTTCGCAATTCCGTCCCGCTGATCAGTAGGCGGTCCTCTCTTTCGTGAGGACAGGTTTTCATGGAAGCCATCCCCTGGCACTTGTAACACCAGAAGGTCCAGTCCAGCTTTAGTGGTTTTATTTGCAGTGAATCTGCAGGAATCTGCTCAAATATTTCCTGGGCATCAAAGGGACCGTAGTACTTTCCCACTCCAGCATGATCACGGCCGATTATAAGATGGCTGCACCCAAAATTTTGCCTTATGATAGCATGCAGCACAGCCTCCCGGGGACCTCCATAGCGCATTTCCATCGGATAGACCTTTAGTACGGTCCGGCTGGCAGGCAGATAGTGGTCAATTAGTGCGTGGTAACATTTTATTCGTACATCCGCAGGAATATCTCCAGGTTTAAGTGCCCCAACTATCGGATGTATCAGTACACCATCACATACTTCCATGGCTATCCTTACCAGATATTCATGTGAGCGGTGTATGGGATTGCGTGTCTGGAAAGCAGCCACAGTTGACCACCCACGATCCTTAAATATCCTCCGGGTTTCTTCAGGGCGGGCAAATTCTTTATAAAGTCCGGGGTAACTTCCCTCACTAAGTGCCCTGACCGGACCTCCAAGATAGAAATCCCCCTGGGAATATATACGCCTAACACCGGGGTGGGCTTCATCTTCGGTCCCGAATACAGCCCTAACTTCCTTTAAACGGTCATAGGGATAAATCTCCTCCACGTTCATCACTGCCATTGCATCGCCGCTGTCATCATCAATCAATGCCACATCATGGCCTTCTCTTATTGCCCTTGCCTGTTCCGGAGTCACAGAAACAGTAACCGGGATAGGCCATAATGTTCCATTGGAACACTTCATTTCCTCTACCACTCTCAGGTAATCTGAACGGCGGAGAAACCCGTCCAAAGGACTGAAAGCCCCCATTGCCAGCATAACAACATCCGATGTCTCTTTGGAATTCAGCCTTACCTGCGGCAGATCCTGTATACGCTTTAACTCTTCATTCAGTTCGTTTCCTCCGAGCAATAATGGTTTAAGGATACCACCGTATGGAGGTACAAGCCTGCTATTTGATGATTCCATTTAGTTCACACCTCTAATTTCTAAAAATGCAGCAATAACCGTGCATTTTTAATTTGACTATTCGTCCCACCCCGGTTTGTTAACTTATTTTTAAATACCGGGACCGGCTTGTTAAAAAATCACCGCATCTTAAGTTTATTAATAACCAAGGGCATCCAGCCTTGAGCGTATTTTCTCTTCATGTTCCTGGCCGCCAGAACCTTCGCGTTCCTCTTTGGCAAGAGTCTCAAGCCTTGATTGAAATAAAGTAGCACCAGACTGCTTTTTCACGGCCTTAACTTTTCTCACAGTAGATAGAATTGATTCCCCTGTCATATGGCCGCAGTTCAGGATGTCGAAAATTTCAAACACAGTCGGAGCAAAATCTTCCAGGTTTACTCCATCCAATTTTTTGCTGTAGGAAACCGCAGGATCGTATAGGTAGAAATATCCGGGATTATTGGTGACTGCATTAAAACCTTCAGGCGATAAGTCATGGGATGTTACGGCCCCACCCGGATGGCCATACAATTCGCTGGTAGAAAACCCATTAAAAGCCATAAATAAATCAGGACCGCTGGCAGAACCGATGTCAAAGTAGAGCTCATTTCTTTTCCAGCCATAAAAATCAACTTTAACATCCTGGTTTTTTTGGATGCCACCTATCAAATTTATGATATAATCCAACATCTTATTGTATTCAACTTTGTCAACAATTCCCTGAGGCTCCCGGCCCTTTAAATTGATAAAGACTGCACCATTGAAACCTGTGCTCCAGCACCTGGTTTTTTCCCAATCCACTTTTAGGTCTGAAAAAGCCAAAATTTGTTCTGGTTTTTTTTCCAGACACAAATCACCGCTATTTACCAGTATTTCATTAATATTAACCCGGCCCTTTAGACTGGCCAGCCCATAGGCACTCAGGATTAGGAGGACAGTATCATCATTTAATTGGTCTTTAAGTTCCCCTATCTTCTTATCAAGAAACTTATAGTATACATGAATATTTTCGAAATGTTTTTCACTACCGGGAATATTACCACCGGTTTTTAGGCGGTAAACTGCATCCAGCAACCGGGCGTAACCTGTAATGAATGCTACAATGAAATCACAGGATTTATTCCCATATAAATCAAATATGGAATCAAAAGCATTTGTATCCACCTTTTCTGCGTAATCATCTCCAGCTCCATTAGCTTTCTTACCGGCAAAAAAGCCGGAGGAAATAACAAAACCGCCCGGTATTTTGAATTCTCCATCAATACCCGGTATATTTACCACACCCACTTTTTGTACTTTCTTCGGAAGATCCTTATAGAGAGTGTTTAGTGCTTTAACATCTTCAAAATAACTTTTCCTTTCTTCATAAGAGAAACCCTCACGGTAATGAAAATCCCACGGATATACCGGGTTTGTGTTATGACCACAAAATACCTTCAACCAGCAATCAGGAAAGTTAAAAGGAGGGATATTCTTTATTTGTCCATGAATACTACTTTTTTTAAGTACCCCAAACACTGGCAATTCATCCTGCCAGTTATTTAACAATTCTGAATTTAAACCTTCAATACAAAGCAATACTACTCGGCTCATTTTATAACTCCTTACAAACACTTTTCATTTATGGTTTCCATTAAATGTGGCTGTAACCATTTCTTCCGGCATAAATATTATTTTTAATAACTAAGAGCCACTCTCAATACCAGCAAGACCCTCATAATCAGGCCCATACCGGAATGCACTGAACATTATATTTGAATGCCCAAAAATCCCTGTATCATGATAGTGAGGACTGATATACTCCCATACAATTTCGCATGCTGGTGTCACTTCAAAGATCCGGCCATTTATGGACTCGCATATCAGTGTATTGCCATTGGGAAGCCTCTGGCATCCTCCCATAACTGAAGAATAAAATAATGAAAATGAAGCAGTATGGTAATCCCATACCACACGGTCGTTTTCCGGGTTAACCTCAAGTATGCGGGAGTATCCAAAATCAAACCCCGGGGGATGAAGGCCGTTATCAAAAACCAAAATATTACCTTCAGGCAAAAATTCCGCCCCGTTCTGGTGGCCCAATTCATAAGGAGCGCCCCACCTCCAGCAGATGTCTCCTGTTGACCTGTCAATGATGGCGATTGTATTTGTCCTGCAGAAGCTGATCAATATATTGCCATTTCCTGAAACTGAAATATAGTTGGCATGAGTCCATTCATCACGCGGGTCCAGCGGGCAGATGACGTCTTTTTCAACATCCAGGTGTTCATGAGCCTTCCACTCCCAGGTTTTTCCCCCGAAGGGAGTGATTTCCTCTATCGCATCTCCCCACATTACTCCGTCCCTTTCGGTTCCCTTTATTCCACCCCTAACTTTTGAAGATATCCCTCCGGGTACCGGAACCCATTTTAAAACCAGCATTTTACCGTCCCTGAGTCTGCAGAATGAATGGTGTAAATAGTCATCCTGGTATTCCCATATCATATTCCCGTTCCAGTCCAATTCCATTAAAAAGCCGCCGCTTCCTCGAAAACCGGCCAATTCACTGTTATCATTCCTGCCGGCAAACAGCAAATGGCCATTCGGCAGGAGGCGGCCGTAGCAGGCTGGTTTTTGCGGCACTTTCCATTTATGCACAACTTCACCTTTCATATCAATAAGATACACATCATTTCCCCCCAAAGGGGCAAAAAGCGTGAAGCCGAAGTATGTTTTCCAGACAGAACTAATTGTAATTCCTGTAACATTTTGTCTATTGGTGCTTGTCACCTTTCCTCCTTCACGGTAAAATTCTAAGGGATGTCTAATGCGTTGCTGCCGTACAGTTCATTAATCCTTTTATAATTATCGGGATCCAGCTCCCTACCTTTAAAACCGCTGTGATCATAACCATACCTGAATGCCCGGTATACGAAGTTTTGATTTTGATCTTGAAACAGTGCATAGAATGGATTGACATATTCCCATACTATTTCACCGTCTACTGTTACCTCGAAGAGTCTCCCCAGACAGGATTCCGTTATAAAAGTATTTCCGTTTGGAAGACGCTGGCAACCTCCGGCCACACCGGTGTAGAATCTATAGGCAGGATCGTCTCTATATTCCCATTCTATTTTATCAGTCTTTGGATTGACTTCGATCACACGGGAGTAACTGGGTCCGTCATTGTCCCTGTGGGCACCATTATCCAGGAGCAGGATGTTACCATTATCAAGCATGGTCGGGTCATGAGGATGGAATATTTCACCGGGACCCCACTGCCAGGTAATTTCCCCGGTCCCTTTATTGATAATTACAATCTTATTTATATTCCTGAAACAGGTAATGACATTTCCGTCAGGTAGTATTTTTACTGTATTACAATGTGTCCATTCACTGCGGTGTTCCAAATGGCAGATAGGATTCTCCCCGGGATCTAGGTGTTCATGTGCCTTCCATTCCCATTCAACTTTACTGCTTAACGGGTCAACTTCATAAAGGTTATTTGCCCATATTTCCCCATTTCTTTCTGTATTTGGTATACCCCCTTTTACTTTACTGGCAATATCTGCGGGAACTTTCTCATATGTGACAATCATAAAATTTCCATTATCCATTCTCTGTGCATCATGCGTGTGGTATGGATCATCATATTTTGCTACCAGGTTACAGTCCCAGTCTACTTCCATCAAATGTCCCCCTACACCTCCAAAATCCGGCAGAGGAGATTTTTCAAGAGGCCTCATACCCTGGTAAAACAAGTTTCCACTTTTCAACATATATGCGTATTCTCCCACAAGGCATGGCATACTCCACCTGTGGACAAACTGCCCCTCTATGTCTATCAGCCATACATCATTGGTTCCTGCCGGGGGAATAAGAGTATATCCTCCATAAGATTTTGATTCCTTCCAGAAAGTAACACCATGCTTGCGTTTCTCTGCCATAATGATTCCTTCTCCTGTTTAAGACCTTGTGTTAATCTGATTTGTGAATATATTCATAAAATTTGAATAAATTTTAAAATAATAATACAAGATTAATATTCCTTTGTCAAATAAATTTTCATGATAATAAATTTTCATGACAAAATCTTCATGGTAATATAACTGACCATCTACAATAAATTTTATTGGATTTTTATGGGTTGCAATTTTAAGTGATATTATCATTATGGTTTAAGTTAAAAAAATTATTCATAAAAAAGAGAAAGAAGCTTGTTCACATAAAAAAGTATTTCACCTGTAAAATGAAAGCCGGTAATCATAAACAGGAATTTTCTTGAGCCAATATCAGGGATTGTTAAAACGGGATTTTAAATATTTTTAAATTTCTTCTGCTATCTTCCTGAAAATATTCATGCTGTGCATGTAAAACATTTTCCATCCGGAACAAAGGATGGAAAGCTTCGTTGAATTTTCCGGGATATAGTTCCGGTATTTTAAGCAATCTCCATAACAGAGGTTGAGATACTGGCAGGAGTTGCATATAAAACTGTAATTGGACTTTGCTTTTCCAAAATCAAGATAGGCCGGAGAAACCATAAGCTCCTGGAAGCTATCGTTATTTATGTTACCAAGCTTCAGGTCTTTCCTTACAAAGAAATCGCAGGGGTATATATCACCATTATATTCAACTACAAGGTACTGGTTACAGTTTTCGCCCATATGGCAGATATAAGCCTGCCTCCCTGTTAATTTATTCAATATGCCATCGAAAAGCCTTATGGAGACCCTGTATACATGCCGGGGGTACCACTGATTAAAAAGGTCTATTAGAAAATTGCCCCACTGTTCCCCGGTTATTGAATATGGTTTGAGGTTTCCCTGATTATCATATTCCACACATGGGATATATTGTTGATAGTAAAAGCCATTATCAACCAAAAACCAGTATATTTCTCTTGCTTTACCTGCATTAAAATCATTAACAAGGACCAGTATGTTAAACTCCACATTATTTCTTTTCAGTATCTCAATACCCCCCATAACTTTTTCAAAGGTACCCCCGCCGCCTGCAAATTTCCTGTAGTGATCATGTACATACCGGGGTCCGTCAAGGCTCACTCCTACAAGGAACTTATATTTTTTAAGGAACCGGGCAAAATCTTCGTCAATTTTTGTACCGTTTGTCTGGAGCCCGTTTGATACTATGCTCCCGGCTTTTCCATATCTTTTCTGGAGTTCAGTTACCTTTTCATAGAATTCCAATCCCATAAGGGTAGGTTCTCCTCCCTGCCACCCGAAGTTGTAAAAGGTCTGGGAAGTATTCATGTATGAAGATATAAGCTTTTTCAGGGTATCGTCACTCATCCTGTGAATCCCGGTTTCCGGATAGAGTGATGATTTTTCGAGATAGAAGCAGTACCTGCATCTCATATTGCAGTCAGCTGAAG
>JAFGDA010000209.1 GCA_016932375.1 Actinomycetota bacterium
CTCCAGGCAAAAAGCATTGGTTATTCTGAAATGGTAAACAGGTCCGTAAACGCAACACTGTCAAGGTCAATAAACACTTCATTAACAACTCTTATGCCCGTTATACTTCTTTTAATACTCGGGACAACTGCCCTTAAGGACTTTGCCCTTGCCCTTACAGTGGGAATAGTATCCGGGACATATTCTTCCATATTTATTGCAAGTCCGCTGCTGGTATCCTGGAACAACAGGTTTGCGCATTATAAAAAGTGAAAAAATGGATCTTCCTGAAAACTGGAAATGCAGAAACGGCGGAATAAATAATAACATTGAAGTTGCCGGTAATTCCTATTCTCCCCTTTTTTTAAAAATAATGGCCGGCAGGGGAATGAAATCTGATGGAGATATAAAAAATTTCCTGAATCCTTCACCCGGGTTGCTTCATGACCCCTTCCTTCTTAAAAATCTTGATAGAGCTGTATCCGTACTAAAAAAGGTGATAGAAAAAGGGGAAAATATAATAATTTTCGGGGACTACGATGCGGACGGCATAATAAGCAGTGCAATTATCTATAATTTTTTAAAAACATTGGGAACCGGTGTCGATTCATACATACCGGACCGTTTTGAAGAAGGCTATGATATAAATATAGATTTTGCACGGGAAGTTATAGAAAAAGGGAGATACGGCCTTATAATCTGTGTGGACTGCGGTACCAACAGTTTTGGGGTAAGGGATTTTTTAAAAGAAAACCCGGACAGCCCTCCTGTAATAGTATGCGACCACCACAATCCTTCAGGAAAACCGGAAGATTACAGTGGCAGTTTTGACAATTATATAATAATAAATCCGAGGCTTCCCGGATGTCCATACCCGTTCAAAGAATTAAGCGGGGCCGGTGTAACCTTTAAATTCATAGTTGGTACACTGAGGTCCCTTGATGATAAATACAGGAAGTTATTCAAAAAGAACTACCTTAATTCAATACTTGATCTTGTTGCCGTATCCACAATCGCAGATGTGATGCCACTTACCGGGGAAAACAGGGTAATAGTAAAGAAGGGTCTTGAAATACTTGGGCACACAGAAAATGCCGGGATGAAAGAACTTGTTTCCGCTTCCCTGAAAAACAGGAGGAATGTAAATGAATATGATATCGGTTATATTATTGCACCAAGGCTAAATGCGGCGGGCAGGATAAAAAATGCATGCGACAGTTTCAATCTTTTAAGGACGGATATTAGTGATAAGATGCCACTTATTGGAAGACTTGAAAATTTTAACAGCCAGAGACAGAAGATACAAAAAGAAATATATGATGAAATCAATACAGCGTTTGACCTTGATGATATTGCACGGAATCAGAAATTTTTTATTGCGAGTTCAGGGAATTGGAATGAAGGTGTACTTGGGATTGTGGCTTCAGAGATTGTAAGGAATTATAATATACCCGCAATACTTTTTAGCGATAAAGGTAAAATCCTGAAAGGTTCTGGAAGGAGTACAGAAAAATTTGACCTGCATTACAACATTTCCTGCCTGAAGAATCTTTTCATAAGCTATGGAGGACATGAGAAGGCATGCGGCATTAAAATGGAAAAGGGTAAATACGATGAATTTTGCCGCAGGATTAAAGATATTGCAATGGATAAAATACCTGACAGCGATCTGCTGCAGCAGCATTTCTATGATGTCCGTGCAGGTTTTGATGAAATAAATTACAGTTTAATAAGGGAGATAGAGCAGATGAAACCGTTCGGTATTGGAAACCCAGGGCCGGTTGTCCTCTCGAGGAACTGTTTTATTGAAAAAATGGATTTTTTAAAAGACGGAAAATATGTAAGGCTGCAACTGAAAAATTCAGGAATTACGCTTGACGGCATTATATTCAGGGTTAAAAAAAGCCAGAAAGAGATTCTTTTTAGCAAAAAAAGCGTTGATGTTATTTTCAGCCCCGAAGAAAATTGCTGGAGGGACTTAAGTTCCATACAGCTAAAAATATTGGACATATTTTAGGGAATTTAAAAAATGGTCTATAATAATAGTCAACTTTAAAAAGCATGATAAACATTTAAAAATGGATGCAGATATCCAGGATAAAATAAAAAACATTGATTCGGATGAAATTTTTAAAGACCTCCTGAAAACCATAGAGGTTTATAATCCCGGTATGGACAGGGACCTTTTAACAAAAGCATACCAGGCCTCGAAACAGTATCATAAGAACCAGACCAGGAAATCTGGAGAGCCATTTGTTGTACATCCTCTTGAAGTGGCTAAAATACTTGCAGGGATAGAGCTTGACCAGACTTCCATAGTGGCTGCATTACTGCATGACGTAGTTGAAGATACGGATTATAGCCTCGAAGAAATAAAAAAACAGTTCGGTACCACAATTGCAAACATAATAAATGGTGTTACAAAACTTGATAAGCTGGTATTCAACACAAGGGAAGAGCAGCAGGTTAGCAATATAAGGAAGATGATAATAGCAATGTCGCAGGATGTAAGGATCATCCTTGTGAAGCTTGCAGACAGGCTCCATAATATGAGGACGCTTTATCCAATGGATAAGGAAAAAAGGAAGGCCATATCAAGGGAGACTCTTGAAATATATGCGCCTATTGCCCACAGGCTTGGAATATACCATGTTAAATCCGAACTTGAGGATTTAAGTTTCATATACCTGCACCCGAAGGAATACGAGAAGATAAAGCAGATGATAAAGGAAAGGTTGAAAGAAGGCGCCTCCCTTGTAGATGAAACGATAAAAATAGTGCAGGAAAAACTAAAGGAAGTAAATATACCCGCGGATATAAGTGGAAGGGTAAAATCCTACTACAGTATTTATAACAAAATAACGGTACAGAACAGGAAATTTGAAGATATATATGATATTAATGCTATCAGGATACTTGTCGATGATGTCAAAAGCTGTTATGCGGTGCTCGGAATAATACACTCATTATGGAAGCCGGTGCCCGGAAGATTCAAGGACTTCATTGCAAACCCCAAGTTTAATATGTATCAGTCTCTTCATACTACTGTCATAGGATTAAAAGGCAAGCCAATGGAAATACAGATAAGGACTTTTGAAATGCACAAAGTCGCCGAGTATGGCATAGCATCCCACTTCGGCTACAAGGAAGGAAGTAAAAAACTCAGTGAATTTGATAAAAGAGTTGCATGGATAAGGCAGATACTTGACTGGCAGAAAGAATTAAAAGACCCGCAGGAATATATGGAATCACTGAAACTCGACCTTTTTGAAGAGGAGGTATTTGTTTTTACCCCGAAAGGGAGGGTAATAAATCTTCCGAGGGGTGCCACCCCGATTGATTTTGCTTATGTTATCCATACCGACATTGGGCATAATGCAATAGGGGCAAAGATAAACGGTTCCATGGTCCCTATTGAAAGCGTGCTGGAAAATGGGGATATTGTTCAAATAATAGTTTCCAGGTCACCAAAAGGTCCAAGCAGGGACTGGCTTAATGTTGTAAAGACTTCGAGGGCAAGGAACAAGATAAGACAGTGGTTTTCAAAAGAGCAGAGGCAGGAGACATATAATGTAGGACGCGAGATAATGCTTAAGCTCCTCAGGAAAAACGGGCTATCCTTTAAGAGTGTTTCCACTGACATATTCGAAGAAGTAGCCGGGGATATGAATTTTGACAGTTCGGAAAACCTTTTCAGGAGTCTTGGTTCCCATAAGGTCTCGGCGCACCAGATCCTTACAAAAGTGGTAAAGAAGTTGAACCAGTCCGAAGAAAAACCCGAAATGACTGTTGAAGATATTTACAGAAAGGCAGAAGAAAAAAAGGAAGGTACGGGTATAAAGGTAAAAGGTATGGACCAGGTCCTTACCACCATAGCAAGGTGCTGCAATCCCGTACCGGGTGATGAGATAATCGGGTATATTACCAGGGGGAAGGGTATATCAGTCCACAGGAAGGATTGTACAAATATCAATACCCTGATGGGAAGTGACAAACAGAGATTTATTGAAGTGGGCTGGGATAAAAAAGCTCCATCAAAATTCAACGCAGAGATACAAATTGAAGCACTTGACAGGACCAAGCTGCTAAGGGATATAACCAATGTCATAGGTGAATATGATCTTAATATTTTAAGGGCAAATACATTCAGTACAGATAAAAGCGGCCATATAAAATTCAGGTTCCTGATAGAAATAAATAATAAATACATATTGAAAGACCTGATTAACAATATAAGGCAGGTAGACTCCGTTTATGACGCATTCAGGATCCTGCCAGGAAAGTAAGGGTATTAATTGAAGGTTGAAAAGCTAACCTTAGGGTTTTTCCAGGTGAACTGTTATATAGTTTTGGCTGATGATAGCAACTTCATTATAGATCCCGGTGCTGAAGCTACCCGTATAAGGTTATATCTTGAAAAAAATGGTATAAAACCTGATTTTATACTTAATACCCATGGGCACTATGACCATATCGGGGCAGTACCGGTTATTGCGGATCTGTATGGCATAAATTTTTTCATACATCCTTACGAAGAAGCCATTATCACTGATCCGCTTAAAAATTGTTCTTCTTTTTTTGGTGAATATAATCTATCATTAAAAACTTACAATCTCATAGATGATAACGATATTAAGCGATTTAAAAAAATTGGACTTGAAATATTTAATACTCCCGGGCATACTCCGGGAAGCATTATTATAAAAGCAGGAAATTTCCTGTTTACCGGGGATCTTTTATTCAGGGGGTCAATAGGCAGGACCGACCTGCCTGGCGGAAGTGCTTCCGATATCAGGAAATCCCTTGAATTTTTGAAAGAATTTGACAGGGAACTTGTAGTTTACCCGGGACATGGACCTGAAAGCAGCCTTGGATATGAGATTGAAACAAATTGTTATTTAAATGGTAATTTTTAAAAGGATGGTAATAAATTGAAGCTCAATTCACCAAGGGGGACTGCGGATATTTATGGTGAAGATATAAAATACAGGGATTTCATTACAGGGTGCGCACGAAAGCTTTTCCATACTTTCGGCTACAACGAGATAATAACTCCTGCATTTGAGCATACAGAGCTATTCAGCAGGGGAATTGGGGAAGGGACCGATATAGTCCAGAAAGAGATGTATACTTTCAGGGACAGGAAGGGAAGGTCCCTTACACTCAGGCCGGAAGGTACTGCACCGGTAGTAAGGGCAATTTTAGAGAAAAACCTTCTTTCCCAAAAAGTTCCATTAAAGCTGTTTTACATAGGCAACATGTTCAGGTATGAAAGACCCCAGAAGGGCAGGATGAGGGAGTTCTGGCAGGTTGGAGTAGAATCTTCCGGTCCGGATAACCCCCTTATGGATGCTGAAGTCATATGGCTTTTGAACCTTTTTTTTAACAATCTCGGGTTCAGGGACCTGAATCTCTTAGTGAACTCTATGGGGTGCCCTGATTGCAGAATGGATTATGTGGTTTATCTAAAAGAATATCTAAAAGGAAACCTTCCGGGGCTTTGCGCTGAATGCAGGTCAAGGTATGAAAAAAACCCGTTAAGGATATTTGATTGTAAAGTGCCGGAATGTAAAAAAATTATGGAAGATGCTCCAAAAATAGGCGGCTATCTTTGCGGAACGTGCAGGGAGCACTTTTTAAAAGTGCAGGGATACCTGAATGAACTTGGTATAGATTACCGGATAAAACATAACCTCGTGCGTGGTTTTGATTACTACACAAGGACCGTATTTGAGGTGGTTTCCGGAAAACTTGAAAGTGCCCAGAATGCCCTTGGAGGTGGAGGAAGATATGATAACCTTATAAGCCAGTTTGGGGGTCCGGATACCCCCGCCATTGGATTTGCCGTGGGGATAGACAGGACGGCAATGCTTATGAAACAGTCAGGGATAGGATATAAAGATCCTTTAAAGGGACCACGTTTTTATATGGTCAGCCTGGATGAAGGTTCATATGATTATGCATTGAAGATACTCAGGGTTTTAAGGGAAACAGGCGCTGCAAGCGACATTAATTATACGGTCAGGAGCATTAAAACGGAACTTAAGAATGCTTTAAGGAACGGTTATGACTATATGATTATAATCGGGGAAAATGAAGCGGCTGACAGAACCGTTACATTAAAAAGCCTGGATACACATAAACAATCAATAATGAAATTTGAAGATTTTAATGATGAAATACTAAAAATAACAGGAAATGGGAGAAGCTGACATGGATTTTTCCAGTTATGTTACCAGTTTCAGGTCCAATCTCTGCGGTGAGCCAGACAACTCGTTAATCGGGCAGGAAGTGAAATTATGTGGATGGGTTAACAAGAGAAGGGATCATGGAAAACTAATATTTATAGACCTGCGTGATTTTTCAGGGATAGTACAGCTCGTATTTGATTCAAAGACCTCAGTCCATTCATATAAACTGGCTAAAACCATAAGGAATGAGTATGTGATAACAGTAACAGGTGTAATAAGGAAGAGGTCGGTTGAGACCATTAATACTTCAATACCTACAGGGGAAGTTGAAGTAGCGGTAATGGATATGGTGATATTCAGCAAATCCAAAACACCTCCTTTTATGCTGGACCATAGGGACAGTGTGGAAGAAAACACCAGGTTAAAATACCGCTATATTGACCTGAGAAGTGACCAGATGCAGGAAAACCTCCGGATGAGGCACCGCATCACGCAGACTGTAAGGAAATATTTTGATTCCAAGGGATTTGTAGAGATAGAGACACCCATACTTGCAAAAAGTACCCCAGAAGGAGCAAGGGATTTCCTGGTTCCATCCCGGATAAACAGGGGGAAATTCTATGCACTTCCGCAATCGCCACAGCTATTCAAGCAGATACTGATGTTTTCAGGCTTTGACAGGGTGTATCAGGTAGCAAGATGCTTCAGGGATGAGGACCTCAGGGCTGACAGGCAGCCGGAATTTACACAGATAGACCTTGAAATGTCCTTTGTCAGCGTGGAAGATGTAATTAATGTAATAGAGGGAATGTTTAAGGATATATTCAGTCATGTAACCGGTAAAGAATTAAACATACCTTTTAAAAGAATCACATGGCAGGAAAGCATGGAAAATTACGGTAGCGACAAACCTGATCTCAGGTACGGGCTGAACATCAGGGATATTTCCCATATATTCAAGAAAAGCGGTTTCAGGGTATTCAGCAGTGTCCTTGAAAGGGGCGGATGTATCAAAAGCATTATAGTTAAAGATTCTAAAAGGTTCTCAAGAAAAGACCTTGATAACATGGTCGGGATTGCAAAGGGAAGCGGAGCCGCCGGACTGGTATGGATAAAACTGGACCAGGATATGAAATTCCAATCGCCTGTTGCAAAGTTCCTTTCAGACGACGAGATAAAAGTTTTAACTGAAACTTTAAACCTTGAAGCGGGTGACCTTGTGCTGATAGTAGCGGATGATTTTTTAATTTCCTGCCAGGCCCTTGGGGTACTCAGGACACATATAGCTGATAAATCAGGGCTCATTAAAGACGGGGAATTTAATTTTGTATGGGTGTATGAATTCCCACTCTTTGAATTGGGCAGTGAAGAAGGAAAAATCACTCCCATGCACCACCCCTTTACAAGGCCCGATAACGAAACCCTGGAATATATTGATAACGATCCCCTTAAGGTAAAGTCACAGGCTTATGATATCATATTGAATGGACAGGAAATAGGCGGAGGTTCCATCAGGATAAACGATATGAAACTGCAGAAAAAAATATTTTCACTGCTGGAACTCAGTGAAGAAAAGATAGAAGAGAATTTTGGATTTTTCATAAAGGCAATGGAATATGGCATTCCTCCACACGGAGGGATAGCCCTTGGCATGGACAGGCTTACAATGATTTTACTGAATTTGAAGAGCATAAGGGAAGTCATAGCATTTCCCAAGACACAATCGGCTGTATCACTCCTTTCAGGATCACCATCAGGGGTATCTGAAAAACAGCTGCGTGAAGCAAATATCAGGCTGGTAGATGATATGTGACAGTCACGGGATATGGGGATTGTAAAAAATAAAAGCAGCATAATAATTACGGTAATTTCATATTGCAGCCAATGAAAATGAAAATATGGTACCGGGGATCCAAATTTCAGCTTTATTGAATAAACAATACAATTATGATAACATCATGCCGGGTACTCTGTTTATACCGTAATCCAAGTTAATTTTTGTGCCAACAAAATTACATTGGAAGCTCCGACTTTGGCTGCCGCGTAAATGCCCTGATTTTTGACGGGACTTACAATAAGCAACCGGAGGGCATCCACCTGCGAGGGCAGGGCGCAAAAGACTTCCTTGGGGTTACGATTAAATGGGGTATCCGTTTTATTATGTATGCATTATATTTGAATACTGTATTAAACCCGGCAGGCTAAAATATTGGTTCAGTAATCAGGTAACCGTAAAAATTATTAACCGGGGCATAAGGGATTTATTACGCCATAAATACTACTTTATAAGCTTGTAGATGGATGCGTCTCGCTGAAGGCGGGCAGGCAAAGCATGAAGTATGTAAATAATATGGGCGTAAGCCCATAGAAATTTATTTCAGGGTATTTATATGCCTCTGGAAAAGGGATATTGGAGATTTTATGGATTTAAGAAAAGAATTTCTGGCATATTTTGAAAAAAAGGACCACCTGGTGTTACCATCTTCAGGGCTTATACCAAAAAATGATCCGAGTGTCCTGCTCACAACTGCAGGAATGCAGCAGTTTAAGCCATATTATCTTGGGACTGAAAAGCCGCCTTCATCAAGGATTTGCACTGTACAGAAATGTTTCAGGACCAGTGATATAGAAAGTGTTGGTTATACTGAAAGGCACCTTACCTTTTTTGAGATGCTTGGAAATTTTTCGTTCGGTGATTACTTTAAAAAAGAAGCCATAGAGTTTGCACTAAAATTTATAACGGGAGTATTAAAAATACCCTTAGGAAGGCTTTCTGCAGGTGTTTTTGAAGGTGATGCAGGGATTCCTGCTGATGAAGAATCCATAAAGTTATGGATTAAAAATGGAATAAATCCGGAAAAAATATACAGATATGGTAAAAAAGAAAATTTCTGGGGTCCGGCCGGAGATACGGGACCATGTGGCCCATGCACAGAGATATATTATGATTTTGGAGTAAGCCATGGATGCGGGAGGGAAGACTGCAGCCCTTCCTGTGAATGTGGAAGGTTTATGGAGATATGGAACCTGGTTTTTACCCAGTATAATTTTGATGGAAAAAAATATTCGGAACTTCCAGATAAGAACATAGATACAGGTATGGGTCTTGAAAGGATAGCTGCCGTGCTTGAAGGAAGTCCATCGGTTTTTAAAACCCCTCTTTTTAAGGATATAGTACAAAAAATTGAGGAAATATCCGGGAAAGAATTCAATATAAAGAAAACTGATGAAAATAGCAGGGAAGTCAATCGTGCCATAAGAATATTAGCCGATCATTCACGGGCAATATATTTCCTTATATCGGATGGAGTTACTCCCTCAAATGAAGGAAGGGGTTATATACTGAGAAGAATAATAAGAAGGGCCATTAGGTTTGGAAAAATACTGGGAATAGATGATTATTTCCTGAACAGGATTGGTATCCAGATACTTGAACAGTATGGAAGTTATTATCCCGGTCTTGTTGATAAAAAAGAATTCTCCTTTAAAGTTGTTTCTGATGAAGAAGAAAGATTCACAAAAACCCTTGAAGAAGGTGTAAGCATACTTCTTGATAAGATACGGCAGGAAAAGAGCAGGGGCAATAATTTTTTTGATCCGCAGGACGCTTTCAGGCTATATGATACATTCGGGTTCCCTGTCGAACTTACAGTAGAAATATTAAAAGAGAATGGCCTTTCATTAAATATGAAAAAATTTTCAGAATATTTAAACCGGCATGTAGAAAAATCAAAAAAGAAAACCGCATTCGATAAAAAAATAACAGAAGACCCTGGATTATATAAAAAAATACAGCACGAAGCTCCAGTTGAATTTGAAGGTTTTTATAAGGATAACCTTTTTTCTAAGGTTACAGGTTTGTTGAAAACCGGCGATGACGGTAAAAAGGAAATAGCAGGTAAACTTTCTGCCGGGGAAAAAGGGGAAATAATTCTTGGGGTTACGCCCTTTTATGCAGAAAAGGGTGGCCAGGCAGGTGATAGCGGTATTATTAAAGGCGGGCATGGTATTTTTGAGGTAAATGATAGCCAGGCACCCATGGAAGGTATAATAATCCACAGAGGCGTAATAAAGGAAGGAGTAATCAAGGAAGGCGAAGAAGTTGAAGCCGTTGTTGACAGAAGGCGAAGAATTGATATAAGAAGGAACCATACTGCAACACACCTGCTTCACTGGGCGCTGAGACAGGTATTTGGCGATGAGGTTAAGCAGTCAGGTTCTTTTGTAACAAATAGTTATTTCCGTTTTGATTATACGATTTTTAGACCACCATCAAAAGGACAGCTCGAAAAAGTCGAGAGGATGGTAAATGAAAAAATAATAAAAAACGATACTGTAAAATGTTTTGAAACTACAAGAGAGTACGCAAATGAGCTGGGGGCGGTTGCTCTTTTTGAAGAGAAATATGGCAGTTATGTAAGGGTTGTTGAAATTGATAATTACAGCCGTGAACTGTGCGGAGGCATACATTCAAAAAGGACCGGGGAACTCGGGCTATTTAAAATTATTTCTGATAGCAGCATAGGCGCAAACCTGAGGAGGATAGAAGCGGAAACAGGCATCTATGCATATGAATCAATGGTTGAAAGGGAGCATATACTTGAAAAGATATCAGGTTCTCTTGAAACGGAAGCAACAGGGACGCCTGAAAAAATCATTGACTTAAAAAACAAAATCCAATCCATAAAAGAAGAACTTGACAGCATAAAAATAAAAATGGTTACGGATATTATTTTACAGGATGGCGTTCATAAAATTAGCAGTGACTTTAAAATAATAAGTTTTAATATTTCCTGTGATAATAATATCCCGGAGATTGATATTGGTCTAATGGGCCAGGTTATTGACAGGATTAAAGATTATTATGGAAATAATAATCTATTCATAATACTTGGCCATATAATAAAAAATAAACCTGTGATTGTTTTGGGCTGTTCGAAAGATCTTGTTGACAGGGGGATCAGGTGTGGTGAGCTGGCAGGGGAAATAGCCCCAATTGTTGGTGGCGGCGGAGGTGGAAGACCGGATTTTGCCCAGCTGGGGGGGTCACTTCCTGAAAAACTAAATGAAGCGCTAAAATCCGCTGTAAAAAAGACAGAAAACCTGATGGGTGATAAAAATTGAAGATTTTAGGCATTGATGTAGGTGAAAAGAGGATAGGCCTTGCTATCGCTGAAGAAAATAACACCATAGCTATTCCTTTTGGAGTAATAGAAAATAACAATAAGGCAAAAGATGAATTAAAAAGAATACTGGATGATAATGAGATATATAAAGCAGTTGTTGGAATACCGAATACCCTTAAAGGCAAGCCAGGAAAGCAGGCAGAAAAAGTATTTGATTTTGTGGAAAAGAACCTGAGATGCCATAACATAGGGATTGAATTTGAAGATGAAAGGTTCACAAGCAGGATACCCGAAAGGAACATGCAGTCCGCAGTGACCGGGAGGGGAAAAAGTAGCTTTATTAAAAGGCATAAGAATTTTAAAAAACACCTTGACGAATTGTCTGCATGTATAATACTCGAGGGCTTTTTAAAAAGGAAAAATATAAAATACTAAATTCAGGATGATGGAGGAAACGGGGGACATAAGGAAACAATGAATTTTAAGGTCAATCAGGGATTTAAAAATATCATTTCGGGGACAGCAATATTTTTATTAATTATATCAGTTTTGTTATGTGCATCTTCATGTAAACTCTTAAGAAATGAAAGCCTCCAGGAAGGAAAGGAAGAAATACCTGATGGGTTAAATGTGACAGTCGAGGTCATTGAAGGAATGACGCTCACCCAGGTTTCCCAACTTCTTGAGGAGAAGGGAGTGGTAGACAACGCCTTTCTTTTCAGGTTATATGTTGAACAGATGGGGAAGGAAGGGAATCTCATACCGGGAACATATGAAGTGGTTACCGGCTCTTCACAGGAGGAAATTCTGGATAAACTGACGCAGGGACCACAGGTTGTGACATACAGGCTTGCAATACCTGAAGGATTTACTGTCAGCCAGGTAATGGAAAAGACGGTCCAGGAAATACCTTTTACAAATCGCCAGGATCTTGAAAATGCTGCTGATATAAAAAATTATAATTATGAATACCTTGGTGAAGCAGGAAGTCTCGAAGGTTTCCTTTTCCCCAAAACATACGAGCTTTTAATTGATTATACTGCCCGTAATATAATCGAGATGATGCTTGCACAATACCA
>JAFGDA010000210.1 GCA_016932375.1 Actinomycetota bacterium
AAAACAAGGGAGGTCATCATGAAGAAATTATACAGGATAATGCTTATTCTCGGCTCACTCATAGGTTTATGTGCAACTGTAAGATGGTAGGGCAATAAGTAATTATAAATTTTTAAAATCATACCCAGGGTCTGTTATTAACAGGCGAGGTTGGTTGTGTATTCAGTCAGGGTATATAAGTTATATACCCTGATATTAAGGTAGTGCCAGAAAAACTGAAGATAACGATTAAAGTAGCTTCTCCATTGAATATGTTTTACTTTATTATTAAACCGCCAGGTTTTGATATTTTAAGATATATACTGCATGAGAACGATCCAGACACCCGGGATTGGAAATAGCAATAGTGTCCCTGTATGCCAGGACCTTTATGGACAGATAATGAATAGTTTAAACAAAGAAGTTAGAAGCCTTATTCTCGAAGTAAAAAAATCATCAACCACCAGGGAACAAATGGAATGTTTTGTGCGGACTTTTATAGAGCTGATGGCAGATTCAGGCATATCTCCAAGGACACGTATCGAATTTTATGAATATTCTAAAAATCCTTTAATAGATAAGGATAAACTGATAAATATTGCTGAGAATACCCTGCTTAATATGCAGTAAAGATACATTGCCCCTGAAGAAGGGGCTGTAATTGCATATCTATTCTTTTTTAGCATGTCTTGGGCGCTCTCCTGCATTCCAAAAATCCTTTATTCTTCTTGTCAGGGGCCCGATATCACCATTGGATACAGTATCGTGATTTGAAACAAGCTCTTTTGTAAGCTCAAGGTATGCCCTCGCTCCCTTGCATTCAGGATTGTATGCAATGATAGGTTTTCCAAAACCTGGAGCTTCAGCAAGTCTTATATTTCTGGGGATTACTGTACGGAACACCTTGCCGGGGAAATAATCCCTTACCTCTTTTGCAGCCTGGCGGCACAACCTGGTGCGCGAATACATGGTTAAAGCTACTCCAGTCAGCCGCAGCTCCGGATTAAGATTTTCCCTGATAAGATCAATGGTTTTAACAAGATGGGCAATTCCTTCCAGCGCAAAATATTCACACTGGAGTGGTACAAGGACTTCCCTTGATGCCGTAAGAGCATTTATTGTCAGAAGGCCAAGAGCGGGTGAACAGTCAATAATAACAAAATCATAGTTGTCCTTGAACTTATCAAGTGAGTCTTTCAGCCTGTATTCACGCCTGAAGCTTGGCACCAGCTCAACCTCTGCCCCGGCAAGCCTGCCACTTGAAGGTATGATATCCAGGAACTTATAATCGGTTTTAAGAATTACTTTTTCAGGATCAAGGTAATTAATAAGGATATCATATGTAGATGATTTTATTTCTTCCGGATAGACACCAAGCCCGCTTGAGGCATTGCTCTGGGGGTCAAGGTCTACCAGGAGTGTTTTAAAACCTTTATTACCAAGATATGAAGATATGTTTATCGCGGTAGTGCTTTTACCTACACCGCCCTTCTGGTTTACTATGGAAATTACCCTGCAGGGTTTCTTTTTTTCAGTCATCGATCTCCAGACCATCTCAAGATTATAATAATTCTATAACAAAACTACGGAAAATTTGAATAAAATTTTTAATAATTCCGGAAAATCCAAAAAATTCGTATATATGGCCAGGTAACTTCGGTAACGGCGGAGGGTTCTAAGGGAAAATATAGGATTTTATTTTAAACAAATAGGACAATATGGATTAAATCTGAACAGGAGTATGACACATACCAGTATCAAAAATTAAATGGCACCGGATATTAACCAGGATTTTTAAATTGAATAAAGTAATAAAATCCTAATTTATAAAAATCAAATTTATTCCAATTAAACAGTTATCCTTATATCCGGTGCCATACATTTCTAATGAAGGAAGACCATAAAAGCAACCTTACAATCAGGCAAGAAATCCGCTGACTTTTGTAGCCTCACGTGGAATCGTGCCTTCCTTTTCCAGAGATTTCCGGTTTTTAAATGGATTTTTTTCAAGCGTATTTTTAACTACATCATCAATGTTTTCCACAAAAACAAGCTCCAACCCCTTCAAGATGTTTTTCGGCACTTCTTCAAGGTCTTTTCTGTTCTTCTCCGGGAGGACTACCTTTTTGAGCCCTGACCTTTTTGCAGCCAGCAGCTTTTCCTTAAGCCCTCCTATGGGGAGGACTCTTCCCCTGAGGGTGATTTCCCCGGTCATGCCAGTATCCCTTATTACAGGTATTCCGGTGAAAGCCGAAACCAGGGATGATGTTATTGCAACCCCGGCTGAAGGCCCGTCCTTTGGGACTGCGCCTGCAGGAACATGGATATGTATGTCCGATTTGCTGAAAAGCTTCTGCTCCAACCCGAATTCCACTGACCTGGAGCGTATGTAACTTATGGCAGCTTTTGCAGATTCCTGCATGACATCCCCAAGCTTACCGGTGAGTATTAGTTCACCACTACCGCTATAATATGTGGATTCAATAAGCAGGATATCTCCACCTACAGGTGTATAGGCGAGACCTGTCGCAACACCCACCCTGTTTTTGTCCTCAATCTCACTTGGCTGTACTTTTGATATGCCAAGGTACTCTTTAACCTTTCCACTGGTTACCACCTTTGTATATTTCCTGTCCTCAACTATTTCCCTTGCTATCTTTTTACATATCCTCGATATCTCTCTTTCGAGGTTTCTTACCCCGGCTTCCCTTGTGTATTCCTCAATGATGAGCATTATGGCATCTTCGTTAAACTTTATGTTGTATTTTTCCAGCCCCTGTTCCTTAAGCTGCTTTCCTATGAGGAACTGCCTTGCTATATGCACCTTTTCCTCCGAGCTGTATCCAGGTATCTCTATTATCTCCATCCTGTCCCTCAGGGCCGGATGGATGGTATCAAGTATATTGGCAGTAGTTATAAACATAACATTTGAAAGGTCAAAAGGCACCTCCAGGTAATGATCCCTGAAGGAATTGTTCTGTTCGGGATCCAGGACCTCAAGTAATGCAGAAGAGGGATCGCCCCTGAAATCTGCGCCAACTTTATCAACCTCATCAAGCATGAATACGGGGTTGTTTGTACCGACCTGGGAAAGGCCCTGGATAATCCTCCCGGGAAGAGCCCCGACATAGGTCCTTCTGTGCCCCCTTATTTCGGCTTCATCCCTGATTCCTCCTATGGACATTCTTATAAACTTCCGGCCAATGGATTTTGCAATTGACTGCCCGAGGGAAGTCTTACCTACTCCCGGGGGTCCCACAAAACATAATATCGGTCCCCTGGTTGTCTTTCCTTTCAGTTTCCTAACAGCGAGGTAGTCCAATATGTGTTCCTTTACTTTTTCCAGGTCATAATGATCTCCATCAAGAGTTTTTTTGGCTTTCTTTATATCAAGCACATCACTTGTTTTTTCTGACCATGGAACGTCAAGCATCCATTCTATATAGGTTCTCACATAAGAATGCTCTGGAGACATGCTTGGCATACCTTCAAGCCTCTTTATTTCCTTCTGGACTTTTTGCTTTGCCTCTTTAGGCATTTTTTTCTTCTGCAGTTTCTTTTCCAGCTCACCAGTAAGGGCAACATTTTCATCCGATTCACCAAGCTCTTCCTTTATGGCTTTCAACTGCTGCCTTAAAAAATAATCCCTCTGGGTCTTTCCGACTTCCTTCTGGACCTTATCCCTTATCTGGGACTGCACCTCAAATTTTTTGAGCTCTTCGCTTAAAAATTCAGTAAGTTTTATCAGCCTTTTCTTTATATTGTTTTCTTCAAGTATCTGCTGTTTCTGTTCTGTGCTGGTAAGAAGGTATGATGCAAAAAGATCTGCCTGCACATCAGGCCTTGATACATTTGTGGCAGCAACCACAAAGGCAGTTGGAAGGGGAATGCCGAGCTGTATGAATTTTTCCACCTGCATTCTTATGGTAGTATTTATCTTTTTAATTTCCTCATCTTCGGCATAAGGCTCATCTTTCAGGACTTCTATTGAAACCCTGAAATAAGGATCTGACTGGGTATAGTACTTGATCCGGACCCTCGAAATACCTTCTACTACACATTTTAATTCATTTTCACCAGTGTGAACCACCTGTTTCAAGGCGCAGGCAGTACCAATATCATAAAGGTCTTCTTTATCAACCTGCTCCCTGTTTTCCTCTTTTTGTGCAACCACAACTATTATCTTGTGCTCCTGCGAGGCACTTTCCACTGCTTTTAATGATTTGCTCCTGCCCACCACGAGGGGTGTGGCGAGAAAGGGAAAGACCACGCTGTTTTTAAGTGAAAGTAAAGGAAGCTCTTCAGGTATTTTTAAACTCCCCCTGCTTTCATCGCCCCATTTTTCTTCTGCTGTCATTATTTATTAAACCTCGTTTCTTATAATTTTTCTTTCTTTTAAAACTGTGACATCAAAATGATTATAGCAGAAATTATAAAGAATTGCTAAAATAATTTCATTAAATAGTAAAATTTAATTTCACTTTAAGTGAAAAATTTTTTAGCTATTATATATCATAGGTTTTTTAAAAATAACCTTGTTTAACAATCGCCGGCCTGTCCATAAGGATCCTAAAAATTATAAGAAAAGTTCCTTATTTATAAAAATATATCAGTAACCGAGTTCCCTGAGTCTTTTCTCGCCCAGTCCAAAATAATGCCCGACTTCATGAAGGACTACCCTTTTTATGTTTTTTTTAAGGTCTTCTTCGTCCCTGCTTATTGATTCCAGTGGCTTTTTAAAAATGGTTATCCTGTCAGGGAATATGGGATGCTTGCTAAAACGCATTGTCATGGGAAGTCCCTGGTAAAGGCCAAGAGTATAAACAGGGCCGCTGTTTTCCAGGTCTTTCCTGTCATGTTTCGTAAGATTTTCTTCAATGATAAAAGTTATATTTTCAAACTTCGACCTGAACTTTTCAGGAAGGTTTTTTAAAACCTCTATTATTTCATTTTCAAAATCCTCGATATTCATGGCTTTTAAGGTAAACTGTTAAACAAAAAACGCCCTGTCTTGATATTTTTAATAAATATAATATTAATCAGTACAGATATCCACGTGCATATTATTTTTTTAATCATATACTACATTATATATTATATTATAGCCTTAAAGAAAATGTAGCTAAAATAAAATTTAAAATGGTCATGGACCGGATTTCCTTCCATACTTTCCCATGTTTTTACAGAGAATGCAATTCCATTATAATTCCTTGTTTTAACGT
>JAFGDA010000002.1 GCA_016932375.1 Actinomycetota bacterium
AGGAGGTGATCAAATAAAAAAAGAGATTTATTTAGAAAAAGCGCGGCTGGCTTGTAATCTAAAATAAATCTCATGTAATAATCTATAATAACGGGATTTATAAGTAAAGAGTTTTTAAGGAGGTTTTAAGATGAAGAAATTTTTCATAATTGCATTAATCGCAGGAGTTTGTTTTTCGATGATATTTGCAGGTATTGGCTGTAAAGAAGAGGCCGCTACCGGAACAGCCACAGAAGATACAGCAGCCGAAGAAACGACTGAGGAAACAGCAGCCGAAGAAACTAAAGAAGCTGCACAGGGAGACGTAACCCTGGATTTACTAGGAATGTCCTGTGTATGGCTGGATGTACTTGAGGAGAACCAGATACCCAAGTTTGAAGCTGATACTGGGATTAAGGTCAATGTAATAAGGCTTGGGCTTGATGAAATAAGGGAGAAGTTACTGGTAGACCTTACATCGGGAGTTGGTTCTTATGATATGTATTATTTCGAGCAGGGCTGGATAGCAGAATTCCTGTCATCGGGCTATCTTGAGCCATTAGGCCAGTATATAGAAAAGTACGGTACGGATACAAGTATCTTCTTTGAACCAGCGCTTGAGTACTGGGGGACATGGGAAGGAGATGTATATGCTTTTCCATGGGATATTGACACCCGTTTCTTCTTCTACCAGAAAGACATATTCGAAGAAGCAGGTATAACGGTTTCTGATGATCCAAATGTGCATGTGTCTCCGGAAGAGTTCATGGATATACTTAAGAAGGTACACTACCTGAGAGACGGTGTGGCTGCAATAGGTTATCTCGGAGGAAGGAATCTTGTAAGCGAGATTGAATGGCGTGAGATGTTCTTCATATTCGGTGGGGGCGACGGAAAGTATGTCCTGGATCCTGAAACATACCAGCCACTTGTAAATACACCAGAAGGTATAGCTGCTACCAAGTTCTATGCAAGCTGGGATGAATATGCTCCGCAGGGTCATACAGCCTGGGCATGGGATGAAAATATGGCTGCTTTCCAGCAGGGGAATGTAGTTATTTCCTTTGAGCCTTCAGTTTTCGCAGGGATATTCAACGATCCCGAACAGTCAAAGGTTGCAGGTAACATGGGATGGTTTGCACCACCACAGGTAGGTGACAATCCTGTTAAAGCTGCTTATGGCGGCTGGGGAATAGGAATTTCATCGTTCTCAAACAATAAAGAAGAAGCATATAGATTTCTGGATTTTGCTGTTAATAAAGAAAATTCATCCGAAAGGGCAATGTATGCAGGTGTAGGAGCTTCCCAGAAATTTGTATATGAGGATCCTGAAATAATTGAAAAACACCCTTATTATCCTTTCATATATGAAAGACTGAAGATGACCGAAGGTTTCCTGCCGAGAGTAAGCTGCAGTTCCGAACTGGTTGATATACTGGCAGTCCAGGTAAGTTCTGTTGTAATGGGAGAAAAGAGCGCTGAAGATGCAATGGCAGAGGCAGAAAAGCAGATGATAGAAGTCCTCAAGAGGACAGGATATATTGAGTAATCGTTGAGAAATATTGGATTTAAAATATTTGGTCCGGGGTACGGTAACCCCGGACCAAATAAGAAGGATATACCTGTTATTATGAATGAGGATTCTATAGGATAAATTGAAATATGATAAGGGAGTAATCATAAATTATGAAAAAATTTGATTTAAAAGTTGAACCTATAAAATATGTTTCAGAAGAAAGCTTTAAGCCATACGGGCAGATTTTTGGGCTGGAGAAAGGAAAACCTACAGAAGATTATATCTTCTTGAAATGCTGGTGGAAAAATATTGATATCGAGGTTGCCGCTAATGAAAAAATTGGCTTTAATTATTGTAAGATAGACAGGATGCCTCCTGAAGATACAGAAAAGGCAAGACAGAATAATACATTGGCCGACTGGCTCAAGAATTTTAAAGGTGGGGCCAGTGTAACAATAATGGAACGGCACCCGACCACTGATGAGACATTCTTCTTTCTGGAGGGTGATGCGATATTTGTCATGGCTCCACCGGATCCATCAAAATCAAAACCAGATATTTCAAGAGCAAGGGCATTTCTTCTTGACAGGAGCGTAAGCGTGTCTCTCTGGAAAGGGACCTGGCACTGGCCGCCAATCCCTGTTTATCAATATACGAGGTTTTGCATTGTCTGTACCGGGACGCTGGATGATTTTGACAGGGTCGATCTGGATGTTGAATTACAGCCTGTTTTATAGAAGAAACAGATTTAATGGAAAGATCAGGTCATAATATTTTATGACTTTAATAAACCTTATCATTGTTAAATTTCAAGAACGGGTTTATAAGGTTTTATAGGAACATTAAAAATTCTCAATTAATTTTAAATCTGAAAGGTAATAT
This sequence comes from Actinomycetota bacterium, assembly GCA_016932375.1. GTDB lineage: Bacteria > Actinomycetota > Humimicrobiia > Humimicrobiales > Humimicrobiaceae > JAFGDA01. The sequence continues at coordinate 2,378 of JAFGDA010000002.1, forward strand.
TGCCAGCAATGGGGGAATTTTTGCTTTCAAATTATAATAAAATAAGATGGGAGCGCACGAGAGGGGAGTGAATGAATTATCTTATCGGTCTTGATATAGGTACTACGTCTACCAAGTGTATATTGATGGATAGTTCAGGTAAGCTAACAGCTTCCGCTGTGAAACAATATCCTCTTGATATCCCAAAACCTGGCTGGGCCCAGCAAAATCCGGAACACTGGTGGGAAGCAACAATATGGACCATTAAAGAGGTCCTGAAGAAATCTAAAAAAGACAGCCAGGATGTTTGCGCCATAGGTCTGTCTGGACAGATGCACGGCTCTGTATTCCTTGACAAATATGGAAAGGTTATAAGGCCGGCAATTATCTGGTGCGACCAGAGAACTGCCGAACAATGCAGGACAATTTATGATATATTTGGAGGAGAAAAAAAGTTTATTTCGATTGCCTATAATAAGGCTCTTGCCGGTTTTACGGCTCCAAAAATATTATGGTTAAGGAAGATGGAGCCGGAAAATTACAGGAAGATGGAAAAAATCCTCCTTCCCAAAGATTATATAAGGTACAGGCTTTCAGGAACATATGCTACAGAGACATCAGATGCATCAGGAACCATACTGATGGATATAAAGGAAAGAAAATGGTCAAAAGAAATATTATCCGGTCTTTCAATAAAAGAAGACCTGCTTCCGAAGATATTTGAGTCTCATCAAATATCTTCTTATATATCCGGGGAAGCAGCCGGACTTACCGGTCTGCTGAAAGGAACTCCAATAGTTGGTGGGGCAGGTGACCAGGCCGGAGGAGCAATCGGTTCCGGTATTGTATATGAAGGAAAAGTATCTGATTATCTTGGGACATCAGGGGCAATTTTTGCACATTTGGATTCACCCGTATACGACCGGAAGGGACGGGTCCATTGCTTCTGTCACGCAATCCCGGATGCATGGCATATCATGGCGGTTACACTTTCAGCAGCAGGTTCCTATAGATGGTATTTTGATACATTTGGATTATCGGGCAAAGAATCCTTAGAGGATAAAAAATTATCTGGATATGAGCTGCTAAATAAAGAAGCCGAAAAGGCTCCTGCAGGTTCAGAAGGGCTTATATTTTTACCATACCTTTCCGGAGAAAGGACACCACATGCTGATCCAAATGCAAGGGGGGTGTTTTTTGGGCTATCGTATATTCACAACCGTACGCACTTTGCCCGAAGCGTCATGGAAGGAGTGTCTTATTCCCAGTATGATTGTCTAAATCTTATGAAAGACCTCGGGATAACCTCAGATAAGATAGTCCTTTTCGGAGGAGGTGCAAGGTCTGCGTTATGGCGCAGAATAACTTCTGATATATTTAATACAAAAATTGTTACCCTGAATGTGGAAGAAGGACCTGCATATGGTGCAGCAATTCTTGCTGGTGTAGGGGCAGGAGTATACAAGAATGTAAGGGAAGCTACAGATAGAATCATAAAGGAAGTTTCGGAGATTTCACCGGAACCTGAAAATGTCAAAAAATATGCCGGCCACTATAAGATATACAGGTCACTTTACGGCAGCCTGAAAAATGAATTTGAAAAACTTGCCGGGACATAAATTCACTGAATTATCAATATAATGATTACCCGGGCATCCGGTTAGAAATAAATACCAGGTAATCATCAATCAGCCATAATCTGGTATATTATTGCCCTTGCTGTATTGTCCGGTTTAAAAAGTATCCCAATCTCGCTTCCAACCGGGATTTCATCAAGGGTTATCTCGCTTACGATTTCTTTTTCTTCCGGTTCCCTTATAAGGATGCTTTTAACTATTTTGCAGTCTTCTGAAAGAGCGACATCGGGAGAGATAGTCTTCTCATTAGGTTCATTAAAGAGTTGTTTAACAGTTATTATATTATTTTTATTATCAATACCAAGCAGTATTGCGCCTGCAAAATATTCCCCTTTTATGGGATCACAGTCTTCTACGGTTTTCTCATTTTTTCCAAATTTTACCGGTATTGTGATACTTGCATCATTTTCTGGTAGATCCGAAGGGTTGTTTCTTTCAAGGACAAGAATGCCGGTTTTAACAGGAGGATTTTCGAAAATAAGTTCAGCGCTGAAAGGGACAAAATCTTTTGTCATCCATTCACCTTCGGCCCCGGCATAATGGGATAATATTATATTGCCATCTGCATCGATAAGCTTAACAGGGAAAGTGGCCTCAAAGAACCATGTGCCCCGGGCTTCCCCTTTAACCAGGAGGGGGCTTGAAACCATCTCGTCCGGCTCAGGGCTTGTGACTCTTATCAGGTCCGGTAAAGAATCCTCTTCAGCAGTTCCTGTTTCATCTCCGGAAGCTGTTTCAGTTTCAACACTTCCGGCTTCAATTTCTGTTGGGTCCTGCTCTTCTTGCGGCATGCTTTCGGATTCATTTGCAGAATCCGGTTTTGACCCGGCGGGACCATCAGCAGAGTTAATATTTAAGCATGAACTCAGGATAAAAATGAACGAAACAAAAAAAACAAGCAACAGGGTATTTATTATTTTTTCTTTCATGGTCCGGTCTCCTTTTTACATGATTGCTACATATTATTCAATATATTTATTACAGGGCTATTCTATCACAATTTATAGCGAAAAGTTGCCTGAAAATTATTTTAGGAAACTAAAATAAAACTGGTAAAATTAAGATTAAATTTTTATAAAATGAATATGTTGCGTAAAATGAGCATTTACAGGCGGATTTTTTTTATATTGCTTTCATCGGCAATGCTTTCTGCTTCATTTTCCTATGACAATTTTGCGTTTCTTGCATGGGTTTCACTTATTCCATATTTTATTGCAATAACAAAATCGAATATGCCATCTTCCATGTTCTTAAGCTGGATTGAAGGTATACTTTTTTTTGCCGGAGTAACATACTGGTTTACTGAGTACAGCTATACCTTCTGGTTTCCTATCCTCGGTATTCTTTCAATTTTTTTTATTTTTTACGGCGCAGTATTCAACCTGATTTTCAGGAGAGTGAGACTGGTTCCCTTAAGGATACTTCTTGCTTCTTCTGTCTGGATTGCAGTTGAATTTTTCAGGCACAGGACATTCCTTGCATTTCCATGGGGAGTGCTCGGGTATTCGCAGCATAGCTATCTTTCTTTTATGCAGGTTTCAAAGCTTACAGGGATACTTGGAGTGTCACTGCTGATTGTTCTATTTAACTTATGTGCCGCGGAATTCATAATTCATATAAATTTTTTTAATATGGATGGTTCCAGGTCTGGCCTGAAAGCAAATAGAAAGCTCTTCAAGCACACTTCCTTCACGGCATTGATACTGGTAATTTCGATTTTGGTAATCAATCTAATATCAGGATATGCCTGTTTAAAAATTAAGGATGGCAGGGAGGGTGGCTACACCGGTGAAAAGTTAAATGTTGCACTTGTACAGCCAAACATTTCATTTGATGATAAGTTCGAAACAGACACAGGTGTCCTCATTCCTAAAAAAACAGGGGAGGGGGGAAGATATTTTGCGGAGGGGTCCGAACTTATTGTATTTCCGGAAAGCGTTATATGGGGGTATATTGAAAGGGAAAGGAATAAGACTTTTTACGAGTGGGTAAAAAGTACTGCTGGTGAGGAAAACCTCTATTTTATGATGGGGCAGATCCTATGGGATGAGAAAGAAAATTACTATAATACGGTCCAGCTTTATGATCCACAGCTCGAAATTCTTGGGAGGTATAACAAGATCCACCCTCTTCCCTGTGCCGAGTATATGCCTTATCCTGAAAAGCTGGGCTTCCTTAGTTTTTTAAACATTGCCAAAACCAATATCACTCCTTCAAGGGAATTCATACTTATCGGTTATCCAGGGAAGGGAAGAATCGGCACCAATATATGTTTCGAATCAACCCTGGGGGTAATATCGCGTACATACAGAAAAATGGGGGCTGATATCCTGTTCACATTTACTGATACTGCTGGTTTTAAGGACAGTATTGTTGCATGGCACCACCTTATATTTTCAAGGGTCAGGGCTATTGAAAACGGAAGCTTTATGGTTCATTCAGGAAATAACGGGATTTCAGCAATCATTGATCCCTTTGGGAGGATCCTGGCAAGGACAGATCTGGTAAAAAAAGATGTGCTTTATGGTACCGTATACTTTAATGATAAAAAAACTTTTTACTCGGATTACGGAGAATTATTAATATATATTTATTTTGGCGTGGTTGCGGGTTTTTTAATAGTTTACTTATTAAGAAACTTTTGTAAAAAACCAGGTAAAAATAAATAGAAGTGCAAATTAGCCTTTAGGCATAGCTTCAGCCATGTTTTCCATTCCATTATGACCAGACGGGTATCCATGTCTTAACAAGGTACATGGGGATTATCAAGAAGGCTTAAAGTAATTTGGTTATTAAATAAGCCTTTTTTCTCCCTTAATCTTTTTTATATCAGTAATATCCTGGCTGACTTCAAGACACCCGAGATAATCATTGCCATTATAAACAGGGAAATACCTTATGTATATCAGGCGATTTTCAAGATTGATCCAGAATTCAGCTACTTTCATACTCTTTGCCTTAAAACTTTCAAATATTTCCTTGACCCTGCTCAGGCTTTTTTCAGGGTGGCATTTTTCCACATTCAGCCCGATAACGGAAGTGGACCTTTTAAATATCCTGGTTTTTAATTTATTGAAATATTTAACCTCATCATTCTTACCGACAAAAGTAATATCAACCGGCAGTGCATCAAGAATCAGTCCAAGTTCAGTCTCGGTTAAGATTCCCGTGTTGAAGTTTATTTCCCTGTTACTGGACAATACAATCCTCCTTTATTTATGTTTAATTCTTCAGTTATATATAATGCTATCAAAAGATGAAATATTTTGGTAATTTTTTTCTTCGCAATAGGTATTTATATTCTTTCCATATATTAAAGCAGACAATTATTAAATTCTAAGTTCGTGTTTCTCACCAGGAAAGTGGAAAATATAAATGGTTTGAGGCTGTTAGAACCGATGAAGATAAAGGTTTTGTGGAAGTTGCATTCCTTGATCCT
>JAFGDA010000211.1 GCA_016932375.1 Actinomycetota bacterium
CTTATTTCCTCTTCGACTAACTCATCCAGCTCTTCATCGGTAAGATCCCTTTGCATCTCCTGGTACATCGGTATCAGGCTGGACCTTGTCATATATGTGGTAGGCCTGAGGTAATCTATGGCACCATCATAAGCCATCACGATTCCTACTATGAAGATGATAATTGCTACCAGGCAGATAAGGTAAAAATAGATTTCCCTGAAATAAACCCTTCTTGCCATATATAAGCTCCTGAACTCAAATAAATGAATATAATACTAATAATAGTGGTAAAATGAAAATTTTAAAAGAAGTATTCAGGAAAATAATTAAAAATAATAAAACCTTTCCCCGTTATGTAGCCTGGATTTTATTTTTCCCTGTTCGATTAATACTTTAATGTATTTCAATACCTCATTTATATTTACCCTCAGGGATTTGCTTATGTCTTTTGAAGTTACCGGTCTTCTCTTTACAAGATCTATTATGGAATCTGCTATGGATCCGGCCTGTTTGTCGTTATTTATATCAATATCAATACCTTTTATCATCTCAGCTTTTTCGCCTATGATATTTTTTATTTCCAGCAGCCTGTCATAATCGGGAGGCTGTATGTCCTGTTTCCCGGGAGGCCTGACAGGGGTATTCAAATGTATTTTTTCAATTACCGCTGAACTTTTCCTGTCCTCAAGCTCATTCAAGATTGCCTCAAAATTATGTGCGGATTCTATCGAATCATTTATTCCCTTTACAAGCATTATCTCCAGCCATATACTGCCATTAAAACTATCAAGCAGCAAATTCAGGCCCCTGATTATGGAAGAAAAATTTATGTCCGGATGGGGATAATTTATTTTTTCAAGGGATGCCTGGTCCGGTGCATCAAGGGATACTTTTATAAGGTCAGCTTTTTTTATATCATCTATTACATCCTGCCTGTCGAGGAGGCTCCCGTTTGTAAGCACCACTACAGGAATATCCGTAATTTCCTTTGCGTCACTTATAAGATCACCTATGTCTTTGTTCAGGGTCGGCTCACCTGAACCTGAGAAAGTCACATAATCAATCCTTTGGCTTTTATCAATGGTAGAATTAAGGGAATTTTTAAAATCATCATGGTCTATTGCAATATAACTTTTCCTGTCTACGGTCATTTTGGTGGTTTTGCCGAGCTGGCAGTATATGCAGTCATAACTGCATATCTTATAGGGGATAATGTCGATTCCGAGGGAATACCCAAACCTTCTTGATAAAACCGGTCCATAAAAGATACTCATAGGTCCGCCTTCTTTAAAATTTTTTTATTATGAGCATATACCCATAAAAAATTATAGCACCGGTAATTTTTTTAATCAATGTAAAGAACCGGATAAATTTTGGAAAATCCTCTTGAAACATGAACTAATGTTCATTATAATAATATTGGGTATTGACCCAAAACCAATTTAAAAGGAGTGATTAATATGCCAAGAGGAGATGGAACCGGACCTGCTGGTATGGGACCAATGACCGGCAGGGCTGCAGGATATTGTGCAGGATATTCCGTACCCGGATTTGCAAATCCATACGGTGGTAGATACTTTGGAGCAGGCATGGGTGCATTTGGGGGAAGAGGAAGAGGCTACCGCAACTGGTATTATGCTACCGGTGTTCCTGGCTGGCAAAGATTTGGTGCAGGCTTTCCTGCATGGGGCGGAATGGCAGGATATGGTAATCCATACATGCAGGGATTTAGCCCGGACCAGGAAGTCAAGATACTTAAGGACCAGGCAGATATATTAAAGAAACAGCTTGATGATATACAGGCCAGGATAGAAGAAGTGCAGCAGGAAGCTGAAAAAAAAGAAGAATAGGAAATTTTATAAAAACGGTACAGAGGGTGGACTAAAAGTCTGCCCTCATGTAGTATTTAATGAGGAAAAATTTATAAAAAATTTGATTTTTTTGTATGGAGTGAGGTAAAGATGCCCATATTCAGTTATATATGCAGGGATTGCAACGAGAAATTTGACCTATTTGTAGGAGTGGGGAAGAATAGCGAAGAGTGTGTTTGCAAGAAATGTGGAAGTAAAAATATAGAAAAGACCTTTTCTTCCTTTGGAATCGGCTCTTTTTCAGGTAAAGCAACCGGAGATAGCGATAGTTCCTGTCCCACAGGAACATGCCCGTTCTCTTAAAAGTTGCTGCAATGATACAGTTTTAAGGTATTATTTGATGGAGGTACAAATTGGGTAAAATTTTCTTTCCCCAGTATGCAAGGGGCAGGAAAGATGGCGTCAGGATCAATGTTGGGGAAAGTATTTTAGATCATATGAAAAAGATTGCCGGGATTGAGATATCTTCGGAGTGCGGCGGCAGGGGGGAATGTGGCCTTGATATTGTAAGGATAGATGAAGGCCACCAGTCTTTGAGCCCTTTAAGTTCTTCAGAAAAAAATTTTTTTAACCAGGGAAAGTTAAAAAATGGCCAGAGACTGGCATGCCAGGCAAAGGTTATTGATGATTCAAAGGATATAAAAGTTTTTATTTCAAATATTGGAAGTTACACTATTCTTACGGATACCATAAAGCGGGATATCGAGCTAAATCCATTTGTAACCAGAAAAGGAAGCACGGTATTTTATCATCCTGGTAAAGAGCTGGGCAACTATAATGGAAGAATCCTCGGACTGGCTGTTGATGTAGGGACCACAACCATAGTAATGCAAATTGTAGATTTGGATAATGGGGAGAGCCTCGGTAGTCCCATTGCATTTAAAAATCCCCAGGTTGCTTATGGTAATGATGTTATTTCAAGAATCGGGTATTCAATTAGTAAAGATGGCGGGCTCCAGGAACTACAGGAAAGCGTTGTAAATGGAATAAATAGCAGCCTTAAGGAATTGGAAATAGAATCAGGATATGAGGTAGGATCCATCAGGAATTCCATATATGATGCCGTAATTGTTGGAAACAGCACAATGAGGAATATTTTTTTTGGAAGGGATGTCAGGAGCCTCGGTTTCGTACCCTTTGAATCTGATGATAAAAAACCGGTACTTGTCCAGGCAAAACAAATAGGGCTCGATATAAATGAGGATGCCTTTGTATACGCCCCTGCAATAATCGGGGGTCATGCAGGCGCAGATTGCCTGGCTGATATTATTGCAACAGGGATCTATAAATCTCCAGAAATAAATATGATTATAGATATAGGCACAAACGGGGAGCTGGTTATTGGAAATAACAAAAGCATGATGACTGCTTCATGCGCAGCAGGAGGCGCATATGAGGGCTACCAGATAAGCTGCGGGATCGGTGCCATAGCCGGAGCCATAACGGAACTTGAAATCAGGGATGGTAAAATAATCTATGAGACAATAGGAGGCGTGGAGCCAAAAGGTATTTGCGGCTCCGGAGTCATAGACCTGCTTGCCGGGATGCTGAAAGACGGCATCATGAACAGCAGGGCAAGGATAAATGAAAACTTTAATATAAGTGACGGCCTGTATATTACACAGGATGATATTAACCAGCTTATTATTGCGAAGGCGGGACTCCGGTCCGACCAGGACCTTTTGATAAAATATTATAATACAACAATTGATGAAATAAAAAACATATATCTGGCCGGTGCCTTTGGCAATTATATGAATATTGAGAACGCCATGACCATAGGGTTGCTCCCCCGGGTTGATGAGAGTAAATTTGTAAGGCTCGGCAATGGGGCCCTTGCCGGTGCAATTGACATGCTTCTTTCAAGAAAAGCACGGGAAGACTCCGGGGCTTTGCCTGATTTGATAACACACATGAAACCAAATGAAATAGAGGGCCAAAACTTTCAGTACATGGTTGCAGACAATATGTATTTTAATCATAA
>JAFGDA010000212.1 GCA_016932375.1 Actinomycetota bacterium
TATAGTATAAGTAATAAAAATTACAAAGAGCAATCACATGGCTGAATTATTTGAAAGCTATCCCCTACTTAAAGATAAACTTCCTTACTTCCCTTTAGGCAATTTTCCCACTCCTGTAGAAAAACTTGAAAATATTGGCAGAAAAATAGGCTTAAATAACCTATATATAAAAAGGGATGATTTGAGTGCCACTGTCTATGGAGGCAATAAGGTAAGAAAGCTTGAGTTTATCCTGGGAAGTACCATAAAAACCGGTGTAAAAGAGGTCCTGACATTTGGTTTTGCAGGTTCCAACCATGCACTGGCAACAGCTATTTATGCAAATAAGTTAGGTCTTAGAAGTATTTCCATGTTATTTCCCCAGCCCAATGCACGCTACGTTCAAAATAATCTGCTAATGAGCTACCATAGCCATGCTGAGCTACACCAGTACCCCAATAAACTACTGATGGGGCCTGGCATTATTTACCAGTTTTTAAGGCACAGATTAAAATATAAGCATTTCCCGGAAGTTATCCCTCCGGGCGGTTCTTCTGTCTTGGGAACTACTGGTTTTGTAAATGCTGCATTTGAGCTAAAAAAACAAATTGCAGAAAAGGAAGTACCTGAACCAGACTATATTTATGTTGCATTGGGTACCATGGGTACTGCAGCTGGGCTACTGCTTGGGCTTAAAGCTGCAGATATAAAAAGTAAATTAATAACTGTCCGTGTTGTTGATAAAAAGATTGCCAACATGGAGAAATTAGAAGAACTTTTTCATAAAACAAATTCTTACCTTACCAGTTTAGATAAATCATTTCCGGTTCTTGAATTTCCTGCAAATCGAATTGAGATAAACCATGATTTTTTTGGAAAAAAGTATGCCCTTTTTACTGAAGAAGGAATGCAGGCGGTTCGTCAAATAGATGATACCGAAGGGATTAAACTGGAAGGAACCTATACGGGAAAAACTTTTGCAGCACTTATTAGTGATGCCACAGAAAAGAATATAGCCAATGATGTAATTTTATTCTGGAATACTTATAATTCAAAGGATTTTTCAGACATTATAACTAATATTGATTATAAAGAACTCCCAGGCACTTTTCATATTTATTTTGAAAGAAAAGTACAATCTCTAGACACAGATGCTTAATGTATGTTCATCAAATATATATTACTGGCTGCCCCAGGTTGCGAAATTTCGAACCATTTTTTAAGAGAGATAATTAAACTCAGAAAAATTTTAAAATCCGGTTATTGTTAAAATTGTATAGTATAATCTGACAACTATCTGAGATATTTTTTTGTAATCAAGAGTATCTGCTGTATCAAACTCTGAATGTTTAATGTTACTCCTTAGAAAGGCCGTATCTGTAATTATAAATCCTGGATACCCATACCTTATATAGTTTCGATGATCCCCCATCATCATGCATGGTTCCATTTCAACCGGGGCATTAAAGGAATATACTGGCATCATCATTTGCTCCTGGTAAAACATTATAAACATCATAGTGCGCACCAATAACTATCTGTTTACCATTATCATGGCCAAATCGTACAATTATATTTCTATATTCTATGCCTTCGACTGTATATTTCTGGCCTGTTACCAATCCTTCGGTTTTTTCAAATTGAGAATATATATAATCTGCAGCACGTTCTATTTGTTCAGGATATGCATAGTTACGTGGAAAACATGACTCACTCAAATAACGGACATGTTCTTCTAATGTGGATGGATCAACTTTATACAGATTATCAGTTCTTTCAATTTCAAAAATCGGCTGTGTTACAAAAAACCATATTCCCCCATAATATAAAGATGGAACCAGAATGGTAAGACTTAGAATGATAATCAGAATAATTTTAATTCATTTATGACTCCCTGTCATACTAATAAGAAAAGGAACGGAAGGACTAAAAGATATTATTACTATAGATGTACCAGTACTTTCAAGAAAGATTGGAATAATTGTAATATAAAGCAAGTAAGTTCAAGCAGGATAGAAGATTATGTATTTATAAATCTAAAGAGAATATCAAGGGATAAGCAACATATCGATAGTTTGATATTCAAGCTTAACCATAGTTTACCGGGCAACCATACAGGATGTGAAGCTTCAAAGGAACTAATATATTCTCTAATTTTTTCACCTGAAATTTTTATACAGACCCTTCAGAATTTTACAAATATCCTGCGAGAGAAAAAGGGAATTGAAAAGAGCCTGTGGATAAAGAAGTTCATAAAAAGGATCGATTATCCAAGAGATGAGATCGCCCTTTTTCTTTATTATAAGGGGTCTAAAGACGCAGATTATGGAATTTCTGCCAGCGGCCGGGCGGAGGAAAACGCTGGCAGAAATTCTTCTATGATTGATTTTAAAAAAGGTTCGGGGATGGTTGATTGGAGTTCGAGCCGTCATGTTTGGCTCCCCGGACCATGCTGGTGCGAGAACTTTTAAGATTAAAGTAATTATAGACTATTAGTTTTAAGAAACCTTCTCAAGACGTTCTGCCACCCAGACTTTAATAATAGATTGTCTTGGCACACCTAGCCTTTTAGCTTCTTTATCCAATAAATTAATCATCCATAAAGGGAAATCGACATTAACCCTTTTTTGAACCTGTCCTGGTCTTCTTGCTTTAGATATATCAAGGTATCTAGATATGTTTTTATTTTCGTCAAATTCCTTATCAAAATCACGAGCTTTCATAAATATCAATTTCCTCCTTTCTTGATCTACGTACTGATATTATTCTAATATTTTCACTTCGGTATGTGATAACAGCAGACCAATGTTTTTCCGATATCTTTCCAATCACCATTAACCTTGCCTCATCACTAGTCCTTGCTGGTATCTCGATAAAGTCTGTATCATCCCATAATTTTTGTGATTCGTAAAAATCAATACCATGCTTTTTCTTATTGCTATTGCTTTTTCTTTTATCGAATTCAAATTCCATGGTATATTTATTATACCTATTATATACCTTATATCAATATAAATTTTAAAATAAATTAATCTGTTAAAGGACTTTATGAGGACCCAGACTATGGGATCAATCTTTGAACAGAAATCCTTTATACGCTCCCTCATTAAAAGGATATGGATTGATTACCCTACGGCTACTATTGAATATACAATGTACAATGCCTATAAATGATAGTCTGGAATACCAAAAGAGAGAAGTTCTCGCACTGACCAAGATTGGCTCCCCGGGTAGGATTCGAACCTACAACATTTCGGTTAACAGCCGAACGCTCTACCGTTGAGCTACCGGGGACCGAAGTTTTAGACGATATGCTATTATATTATATAAGTAACTTATTTCAAGCTTTATTTGATAGTTTTGTTTTACCAGGCAGTTTTAATGACACTTCCCTTTATCAATAAAATTATCCTATAAAAATCCTAAAATACCTTTAGAATGAAATCAGTATTCGAGGAAATCCTTCAGTGCCCCACTGCGGTTGGGATGCCTCAATTTACCGAGAGTTTTCGATTCGATCTGCCTTATCCTTTCCCTCGTAACACCAAATTCCCTCCCCACTTCTTCAAGGGTCCTTGGATGACCGTCCTGCAGGCCGAACCTTAGCTGGATTACCTTTCGCTCGCGGTCATTTAAAGTGCTTAATACTTCCTGGAGCTGTTCCTGGAGCATTGTAAAAGAAGCTGCATCAGATGGGGCTTCCACCTCGGAATCCTCTATAAAATCCCCGAGGTGGCTGTCTTCTTCCTCACCAATAGGAGTTTCCAGGGAGACCGGTTCCTGCGATATCTTCATTATCTCCCTTACCTTTTCTGCAGAAAATTTCATCTTTTTTGCTATTTCTTCAGGGGTAGGTTCCCTCCCGAATTTTTGGAGAAGCTGCCTCTGGATCCTGATCAGCTTATTTATGGTCTCCACCATATGTACAGGTATCCTTATGGTCCTTGCCTGGTCTGCAATTGCCCTTGTTATTGCCTGCCTTATCCACCATGTTGCATAAGTTGAAAACTTGTAACCCTTCCTGTAATCAAATTTTTCAACCGCCCTTATAAGCCCAAGGTTACCTTCCTGTATGAGATCGAGAAAAAGCATGCCACGTCCCACATATTTTTTGGCAATACTTACCACCAGTCTCAGGTTAGCCTCGACAAGGCTTCTTTTTGCATGTATATCACCTGCTTCTATCCTTTTTGCAAGTGCCACTTCTTCCAAGGCAGTAAGAAGCCTGACTTTTCCGATTTCCTTAAGGTACATCCTTACAGGGTCGTTTGTAGGGGATTTTATGCTCAGGTCCAGTTTCCTTATTAAGATATCTTCTTCTTTCTTGTCACCGGTCCTGTTATCTATATTTTCATCATCTTCGCTAACAATTTCTATCCCAAGGTTCTGGATCACATCGTATATATTTTCAACCTGTTCCTTGGAAAGATCTATATCGGAAAGAGTTTCTGCAATTTCTTCCGTAGTCAGTAACCCATCGGCCTTGCCCTTGTTTATCAGGGCCTTGACCTCTTCAAGCCTGAATTCTGCCCCTCTTTTCATGTTCTGTCACCTCAAAGTAAAATAAGGATCAATGAAATTTTTCAAAAAGAATATGCTGTAACTCCCGGATTAAGCTAATAATTCTACATATTTTACAATAATAATCAAGGCTATTTTTTTTATTGTAAACATCTTAAATTCCTTGATAGAAATATATTATATATACAGGATGAGCCACCTGGGAAACCATTTAAAGTCTTTTCCATTAACTTATTATACCCAGGTTTAACTTTTCCTGTTCCAGGTTTATAAGCTTCTGGTATAAATTATCATATTTACGGTCAAGTTTTTCTATATCCTCACCGGTTTTATCCCTTTTTGCTTCCTCGTATTCAATCATCTTTTTCCTTATATAATCAATTTCCTCAGTCAGGTGGATCCGCCTGAGATTGGTAAGTACTTCTCCTGCAGCCCGGTTTGCCTGGCTTTCCCCGTAATGGATTTCTGAGAAGAGAATATAATTGTAAAGTTTCTGTACTTCTGCATTTTTTAGCATTCCAGATGATACTTTTACGGGAAAATTTACTTTCCTGCCGCCCTTTCCTGCTTCCCTGATTGCCTTCTGTAAAATACTGTATAGTTCCCTTGTGTCTTCAAACCTGAAATATCCGGGACCAAGTTCCATAAATATTTCCAGGTCTTTTCCGAGGCCGTTAACCATTATCTTAAGAGCTTCTATCTCTACTCTTTTCCGTGGTACCAACCTCCCGTCATCCTTTGTGTCCGGCTGTCCTTCCACATTCTGGTAAGCGGGCTTCATGCTTCCGGCATCCTTCTTTTTCATCATCTCCTCAAGCAGAAGCTCTTCCTTAAGATTCAATCTACGGGATACCTTTTTTATGCACTCTTCCTGGACCATCCTTGAAGACAGGGTGGAGATAAATCTTATTACTGTGTCGCTTGCCCTTAGTTTTCCGGACAGACTGTTTATATCATACCGGTTTATGATAGCATCTATGGTAAAATCAATTATATTTTCAGATTCCCTGATTTTTTCCAAAAAACCATCCCTGCCTGCCTTTGAAACATACTCTGCGGGATCGTAGCCTTCCTCAAGTAGGGCTACCTGGATATTAAGGTTATTCTCAAGGTAGAGGTCCAGCTGTCCGTTGTACTCCTTTAACCTTTCTATGCCCTTAAGTGATGCTTTCATGCCTGCTGCATCACTATCAAAGACAAGGATTATATTTTTGGTGAACCTGCCAAGGATTTTAATCTGGTCTGATGTCAGGGCTGTCCCAAGACTTGCAACTGCATTTTCAATCCCGGCCTGGTGAAGTGCCATCACATCCGTATATCCCTCAACAATAAGCACCTCATCACTTTTTACTATTTGGTTTTTCGCCTGGCTAATGTTATAAATATTCTTGCTTTTGGAAAACAGCCTGGTCTCCGGCGTATTTATGTATTTTGCATTCTGTGAGGCTGTCTTTATTTTCTTCAAGGTAATCCTTCCTCCGAAGCCTATGGTCTTTCCAACTATATCTTCTATCGGAAACATTATCCTTCCCCTGAAGCGGTCATAAATGGTATTTTTATTGTTACTGCTTTCCATGCAAAGCCCACAATCTATCAGCTCCCGTGGTTTGAATCCCCTCTTTAGTGCAAAATCAGAAAAACTGCTCCAGTTATCCAGGCTGAACCCAATACCGAATTCCTTTATTGTCTTTTCCGAAAAACCCCTTTTTTTAAGATAATCCAGGGATGATTTGCCGTCTGCACTGTTAAACAAAACAAATTGATAGTATTTCCGGGCAAGCTCATTAAGCTCATATAGCCTGTCTTTTGCTTTTATGGATTTACCGGTACCCCTTATGTTGTATTTCAGCTGGTAGCCAGCCTTTTTGGCCAGGAACTCTACCGCTTCGATAAATTCCATGTTTTCAATTTTTTCTATGAAATTGATGATATCACCGCCAGTCCCGCATCCAAAACAATGATAAAGCTGGCGGGCAGGATCAACTGTAAAAGAAGGCGTTTTTTCTTTATGGAAGGGGCACAGACCTGTATAATTCTTGCCAGTTCTCTTCAGGCTGACATAATTGGAGACTACAGACTGGATATCAACACGGGATTTAAGCTCCTCTACTTCTCCCTCTTTTAAACTTCTACCATTCATTTTGTAAACAGGTAAAATAATTAAGGTAAGCTATCTGTCACCGGACCGGCGTCTGTCTATTTAACAGCAAGCCAGACCAGTAAATATCCTGAAAATGGTTCACACTATAATTTTACCATAACTTAAAAGTTATTTTAGCAGTATAAATACTCTTTTATATCATTATTTAGAATCTTTAAAATAA
>JAFGDA010000213.1 GCA_016932375.1 Actinomycetota bacterium
AAATAAAAAAAATATGTATATAATAAACATGATAAGGAATTACCGATGGAGCAAAACCTTAAAGGTAAAAATATACTTGTCACCGGCGCAAGCAGGGGAATAGGCAGGGCAGTGAGCCGGGCTGTTGCCGGAGCCGGTGCAAATGTAATCCTGACTGCCAGGTCCGAAGATGCCCTGTCTGATTTAAAAAAGGAAATATTATCATCCGGCGGCAGGGCCGAATATATTACCGCTGACCTTGAGAGTGAAAAGGAAATCCAGGACCTTTTTAGTAAGATCGGGGAAAATTATAGTGGTCTTGATGTGCTTATAAATAATGCCGGCATAGCAAGAGCTGGAGAGTTGGTGGATTGTCCCATCAGGGATTTTAATATGCTTATGAACGTTAATCTTAAAGCAGTATACCTGTGCTGTAAGCATGCCCTTAAGATGATGATTGCTGCCGGTAGTGGATATATTATAAACATCTCAAGTGTGGTGGGAATTAAAGGGTATGCCAACCAGGCCGCATACTCGGCCAGCAAGCATGGTGTTGTGGGCCTTTCCAAGGCTCTTGCAGACGAGGTGCAGAAATATGGTATAAGGGTATCGCTCATACACCCCGGAGGGGTAGATACAGACCTGGTAAAGGGTACAAGGCCTGACCTCGACAGTTCGTTATTGTTGAAACCCGAAGACATAGCCCAGGCAGTACTCTATCTTCTCTCATTATCCCCGAGGGCGATGGTGGATGAGATATACATAAGACGGAGCCTGGGCAAACCATTCTGATCCGGGATCCGGCATTCATCTTTTACATGATTTTTATTATATTAAGAAAATACCTTACTTAGCCTGCTGTTAAACCACCGGATTTTTGATTTGTTTTATAAATTAAAAATGCGATTTGTGGTATGATTCTCTAAAATCATTTTGAAATATTAAAAATAATTCATTATTGTTCTGGAGGAATGTATGAAGGTAGTAGGATTTAACGGAAGCCCGAGGAAAGACGGCAATACTTCAATTGCCATTAAGACGGTATTTGAAGTGCTTGAGAAAGAAGGTTTGGAAACAGAGATTATAAATATTGCCAGGGACCCTATCGGGGGATGTGATGCCTGTGGAATATGCAAAAAAGTAAAGGACGGTTTCTGCAAGATTGATTCTGATATCATTAATTATTGCCTTAAGAAAATGTACGAATGCGAGGGGATTATAATAGGTTCACCGGTTTACTTTGGTTCTGTTACACCACAGGTCAAGGCACTTATTGACAGGAGCGGTTATTGCTCAAGAGCGGGTGGATATATGCTTAAGAGGAAGGTATGTGCAGGAGTTATAGCGGTGAGAAGACAGGGTGCGGTAGAGACACTTCACCAGATAAACAATCTTTTTCTAATCAATCAGGCAATAATACCGGGTTCGATATACTGGAATATGGGCATAGGAAGGGAGAAAGGTGATATACTGAAAGATGGGGAAGGTATGGATACCTTCAGGAACTTAGAGGAGAATATGGCGTGGTTGATAAAAAAAATTAACAGTTAGAAATCATTCTGTTGGAAAGGACATGTAATGGAACCGTTATTTACTGATATTCACCAGATAGGCCTGGTGGTCGAAAACGTAAAGGAAACCCTGAAAAATTATACGAAAAACTACGGAATCGGGCCATGGAATGTTTGGGAATTTAATTCCGGTATGGTGGAAGACATGGAAGTAAGGGGCAAAAAGGTTAATTACCGGATGATGGTTGCTACCTGTAAATCATTTAATGTGGACTGGGAGATAATACAGCCCATGGATGATAAAAGTATCTATTCAGGGTTCCTGGAACAAACAGGTGAAGGTTTGCAGCATATAAACTATGTCGTGAGAGACTATGACCATGCAATCAAACATTTAAAAAATATGGGGGTAGAAATATCACAATATGGAAATCTCCTGGGGAAACATATATATGTTTATTTTGATACTGAAAAAGACGCAAAGCATATAATGGAGACTTCTACCGATCTACCTGGCCTTAAGAGGTGCGAGCCCCAATTTATATATCCTCCAGCAAACAGTAAAATACCGGAACCAGTTTTTAAAAGGATCGAACAAATCGGTATTGTAGTAAAAAATATAAAAAAAACTTCTGATGTTTTAAGGGAAAAATACATGCTTGAGCCATGGGAATTCCATAAGGTTGACCCCACTACTGCCCAGGATTTACAGATAGATGGAAACAGGGTAGCTTACTCCTATTCAATTGCTTTATGCAGGATCGGGGGAATTTATTTAAAGCTTGTGGAACCTCATGACGAAAAAAGCATATTTTCGCAGCACCTTGAAAAATTTGGAGAGGGTATACATCATGTTTGTTTCTCGGTTGATAATATCGATGAAGTGTCTCTAAAAATCGGGGGAAAGGGAAATAAAATAATTCAGTCTGGGAGCTGTAATGGACACAGATTTGTATATTTTTCAACTAAACGTGATCTTAAGTTTAATGCATGTTTTTATGAGAATGACAGTTAAATTGCATTAATTAACCATTATGTTGGTTCGGACGCATTTTATAATAAAAATACCCCACAAAAAGTGATAAGCAGGGTATTTTTATCATGTTCAAGTTCCATCTTTGGCAATATTGGCCAGATTATTCCCCGACAACCTGGACTTCGCAAACTCTTTTACGTGCGCGGACCTGGTCCCAGTCAATCATGTAAATATGTCCAAAATCCCCGAGTTGTAATTTTCCATCAACAAGTACCATGCTTTCAGATCGGCCGAAAATTACTGAGCGCAGGTGGGCATCTGTATTGAGGCTGAATTTGCCATCTTCCCCTACAGTATTTTCGGCAAAATCCAGGTGTTTGGGTCCGGGGTGCATATACTGCCCCTCTGTCCTGCATGTAGGAATAAGTTTTTCCATAATATTGATCAGGTCCTGCTGGAGATACTCAGCCCCAAAAAGGTTGAGGTCATGTGAGCATTCCTGCAGGATAATGCTGCATGTCGTATGGTGTGAATAAACGACACAGATTCCATCCTTAACCCCTGAAGCCTCAACAATTTCTTTTACCTTTTCAGTTACATCATGAAAAGTAGGGTTAAGACCTTTTGATTGAACATCAATAGTTCCGTGATGTACTTTCATTTTATCCTCCTTTTGACTATTTTCTTAATTCATCCCACGTTTTCCGCAGGGTAGATATCATTTCTTCCATCATTGCGATGGGATCAGGTGCCGTGCAAATCCCGCTGCTTGAACCTGTTGCAACAAAACCGGCCTTGATTATATTATAAACATCGTCACCGGAGCTTACCCCGGCCCCTTCAAGGACATAAATATCGGGATTAATGCCGTGTACGATTTCTACAACTTCCTTTATCTTATCCAGGTTACTTATTTTACCTGTGCCAATAAGATCAGGTTCCTCGGCAACTATAATGTTCGGTGCGAAATATGCTACGGCTGCTGCTTCTTCAATTGTGCTTGCGCAGACCATTGAAGCAAGCCCGGTTTCATCGGCACGTTTAATGGTTTTATTTATTTCCGAAAGGCTGATAGGTTTTTCTACATGATTGAGTATTGCCCCAACGGCTCCTGCTGATTTGACAGCTTCAGGGAGAACCGAACCATAACCTCTTCCGACAGGTATTGAATCCATGTGCTGGGCAAATACAAGTAGATTTTTTGTTTCGCTGGCAATCCTGGATATATCTGTATACTGGGGGTCAAAGATAATCTGCACACCATACTTTTCAGAAGCCTTATCAGCAGCCCTGGCAAGCTCCAGGACCTTTTCACCATATAAATAAGCTTTCGGCCCTATTTCAAAGAAAGGCGGCTTGATTTTAAAATTCCTGTATATGGTTACCTCT
>JAFGDA010000214.1 GCA_016932375.1 Actinomycetota bacterium
TGGTTGTGCAGCCTGTCCGGGTTAAATATTTATTCGCAGGGTGTCCCCCAGGGCATAAATTATCAGGCTGTAGCGCGTGATTTTACAGGCGAGGAGTTAGCCAATAGAAATATATCCGTAAGAATTTCAATTATTTCAGGAAGTGTGGACGGACAGGTGGAATGGATAGAAAATCATTCGGTTACTACCAACAGGTTCGGATTATTTACAATTGTAATCGGACAGGGAGAGCGTGAAGGAGGGGATAAGGAAGAATTTACGGATATATACTGGGGGTACAGTCCCCATTTTTTAAAGGTAGCAATAAAATTTACAGAGAGCGGTGAATACCTTAATTTGGGGACTACACAGTTTTTTTCTGTGCCCTATGCCCTGTATGCAGAATATGCTGCCAGCGGAACAGGGGGCGGACCGGTAGACCCGGATGATTATGATAAGGATCCGACAAATGAAATACAGTCCCTTTCAATAGATACCGAACACAATGAGCTCCTGCTCATTAATCCGGATGGCTCGGAGCAAAGTTCATTACCGATTGACTATGAACCTGAGAATGAGATCCAGGACCTTACAATAAATAATAATATTTTAACAATCACAAAAAATGAAGATGCAAATCCGGTTAGCCTGGTTCCGTATCTTGATAATACCGATAACCAGACGCTTATCCTTGAAGAGGACTCTATAAGGATATCAGGGGGAAATGCAGTTTATATAACAGAATTGAAAAATCCGGAAAGTATTTATTTCTATGCGGAAAAAACCACTACAACAAGTCCTGTTCCTGTTGTTTCTGATATTTATCTGATCTTTAATGAAGAAAGAGTTGATCAAGGGGATGCATACAATCACTCTAGCGGGGATTTTAATGCTTTATCCACAGGTTTGTATTCTTTCTATTTTACATATAATGCTAAAACTACACAGAGAGTAAGCATCTATATAAATAATGGAGTGTATGATATATTATTGCAGTCAGCTCCATCTGATGCAAAAGTCAGGTATGCATTTATGCTTTATCTGACCGCGGATGACAAGGTAAATATGGTTGTGAATTCGGGAGCTTCAACTGAAATAGGTACCGCCACTTTCACAGGATTTAAAGTATATTAGATATTATGTTTTTTTATATCTTTAACTAATAAATAAAATATTATTACACAATACTTTTTAAGCGATTTAAGTTTTATATTTAGTTACTAAATATTAAATTACCGGCAATGGCAAGATTAAAGGCTATACTTGGTTTAATTCCCGCCACATCGGAGGTAGAAGAAAAAAGATCAGCTCTGCAAAGGGAATATGAAGCATTTTTAGAATTTTCTGAATCCAAAGAGCTTTCCGACTTTAAAAAACTGGAAAAAAAAATATTATCAGATGAATTTGCACAACGGAAGAAGGAAATACAGGCTCAGAAATTTAAAGATACCGATGAGTATAAAAAGGAGCAGGAATATAATAGACTCAGAAGTGCCAGGGATATAAAGAATTATTATAAGATCAGGGAATCAAATGAGCTAAAAGAGTTTATTGCTTTTGAGAAATCAGATGAGCTTAAAAAATATCACAAGCTTGAAGAATTTTTAAGATCACCGGAGTTTAAGAAGGTAAAAGATTACATGGCATTATCCCCTAAAAAGAAATTTGAAGGCTCAGAGCTATACAAGACATTTCAGCAATACCTTGGACAAAAAAGAGCAATAAAATTTAGAAATTATTTCAAATTTGTTAATCTGAGCGGGTACGCAGATTTTAAGAGCCTTTACAAATCAAAAAGGCTGAAGGATTTTGAAGAACTCAGGGATTTTGTGAAATCAGGAGAATTTATGTCCGCCAGGAGGTCTATGAGTAAAAACGATTTTAAATTCTCTGACGAGTATCAGAAAATGCAGCAATATGAGGGACTTAAAAAGTCAAAAGAGTTCAGGAATTACTATAAACTTATAAAACTGCCGGGCTTCATTGACTATAAGGAGCTTCATGATTCGCACGAACTGGAAGCTTATATTGAACTGGAAAAATATATTAATTCACCGGAATACAAAGCAGAAAAAAGTAAGATTGAGAACCAGAAATTTGAAGATACGGATGAGTGTCGTAAGCAGCAGGAATATAAGGCGCTGAGAGACTCAAAGAGATTCAAGGATAATTTCAGGTTTAAGGCATCTGCATTATATGCAAACTATCTCAGCCTTGAAGGGTCGGACAGGATCGCTCATGTGGAAAAACTGGAGAAAGTTATTCAATCTGATGATTTCAGTAAAGTGAAGGAATATATGTTACTGCCGCCTGCAAAAAAGCTGGAATTATCGGAAGAATATAAAATGGAGCAGAATTATAAAGAATTGAAAGCCTCGGACAAATTCGTATGGTATTTTGAGCTTAGGGATTCAACCAGGTTTGATGATCTGAAAAACTGGGAGGTGAGCTTTGAGGATGATTTTACAACAGGCAAACTTGACCGCAAGAAATGGATGACCAGGTATTTCTGGGGGGATGCCCTGTTAAAAGACAGTTATGCACTTGCCCATGACAAGCATTTTTTTACTGACGGAGAAAACCTGGAGTTTGATAAGGGAATTTTAAGAATTATGACAAAAAAGGAAAAGGCCAAAGGTAAAGCCTGGAATCCACAAATAGGCTTTTTCCCAAAAGATTTTGACTATACATCGGGATTAATAAGCACGGGAAATAGTCACAGGCAGCTGTACGGATTATTTGAGGCCAAGATAAGGTTTAACAAAAGTTATCCGGTAACTCATGCATTCTGGATGCTGTCTGAACAGATCTTACCTCATATAGATATAGCCAAAGCAGAAAATAAGCTTATGATGAGCAATTTCTGGGGTAACATAAGTCCAAGCGGAGGAATAAGGAAGAAGATTTCCAGACTTGGATTATCAAGGTATTCAAAGGATTTCTATATTTATTCCCTGGAATGGTCACAAAA
>JAFGDA010000215.1 GCA_016932375.1 Actinomycetota bacterium
GACAGGCGTGTCCTTGTTGAATGCTTATCAAAAAGAAGTGCAATATTTTTTCCGGCCAGGGCCGTAATGTATTTTTGGGGTGTCTTCTTTATCCCTGCAGCAAGGGCCAGCATGTGCTCTATCTCGCTTTTTTCGAAATCCTTAAGAGTAAGAAAATCTTTTTTAATTTTATTCATTTAAACCACATTAATCCAATTCCCTTATTTTATTATTAAGCCACCTTAAGAGTATGTCGATATGGCTTTTTTTAATAACAAGTGGCGGCAGGAACCTTAAGGTACTGTCCGATACCTTATTAAGTACAAGACCGTCTTTCAGGGCCGACCTTACTATTTCATCAGCCAGCGGTTTATTTAGCTCAATAGCTATCATCAGGCCCATGCCCCTTACTTCCCTTACCAGGGGATATTTTTCCTTTAACCTTTCAAGCTTACCCATGAAATAGGAACCCAGTTCTTTTGCCCTGCCCGGCAGGTCATGTTTCAATATATAATCTATTACTGCAATACCTGCGGAACTTGACGCTGCGTTGCCCCCGAATGTTGAACCATGGATGCCCGGGCTGAAGCTTTTTGATATCCTGTCAGTGGATATCATTGCTCCTGCAGGCATGCCGCCCCCAAGGCTTTTTGCCACAACAAGGATATCCGGTATTATATCAAAATTTTGAAAGGCAAACATTTTCCCTGTCCGTCCAAAACCAGTCTGTACCTCATCCAGTATGAGCAGTATATCCCTGCCCCTGCATATCCCTTCAAGCCACTTCAGGAAATCCGCATCGGCAGGATATATTCCTCCCTCTCCCTGAACCGGTTCCAGCATTATTGCGCAAGTCTTATCACATATCTTTTCCTGCACCGAATCTTTATTATTAAGGTCAGCATATTTAAAACCTTCAAGAAGAGGTTCAAACATTCTCTGCTTAACCGGCTGGGCAGTAGCCGCAAGTGCCCCAAGGGTCCTGCCGTGAAATGACCTGTTAAAAGTGATTACTTCATATCGTGATATGCCGTATTTATCCACCGAATATTTCCTTGCGAGCTTTATGGCAGCCTCTATCGACTCAGCCCCGCTGTTTGCAAAGAAAACTTTCTGTCCAAAACCTGAAATTTCGCACAATTTCCGGGCAAGTTCCACCTGTGGCTGGTTGAAAAATACATTGGATGGCTGCATTATCTTCCCTATCTGTTTTTTAAGGGCATTTACCACTGATTTGTTGCTGTGCCCGACATTAAGGCATCCATATCCTGCAATAAAATCAAGATACTTACGGTTCCCCGAATCCCATAAATACTGCATCCTGGCCTTCGTGAACACTACAGGATACCTCGTATATGTGGCCATCAAATAATTATTGCCTTTTTCATATATTTCAATATTTTTTAAACCATTCATTCGCTGTCCTTTCCAGTTATCATTGTTCCGACACCCTTATCCGTAAATATTTCAACAAGTATGGAATGCGGTCTTATACCACTTAAAATATGTGTCCTCTCTACCCCTTCATTGAGCGCTTTTATACATGCTTTGACTTTCGGTATCATTCCAGAGCTTATCTTCCCTTTTTCAATCATATTGATGCACTGCCTGGCAGTCAGCCTGGATATTATCCTTTTCCCGCCATCTATTTCTTCCATAATACCGTCCACATCAGTCATAAGTACCATCTTTTTTGCACCAAGTGCTATTGACAGCCCGGATGCACAGGTATCGGCATTTATGTTATAGACATTGCCGCAGGAGTCTGACCCTAAAGTGGCTATTACCGGTATCAGGCTTCTGTCCAGTATATCCTTTATGATGGATGTATCAATATACTCGATTTCCCCGACAAACCCGAGATCAACTTCCCTTCCATCCTTTATATAAATCTTTTTACTGCAATTTATAAAATTCCCATCTGCGCCCGATAGTCCTGCTGCAAGTTCCTCCTGGCTGTTCAGGAATGAAACAATTCCAGAATTTATTTCATCCATCAAAACGGTCCTTACAATATTCACGGCTTCCCTGTCCGTAACCCTCAGGCCATCTATAAATTTTGCAGTTATGCCTTTTTGTTTCATCATTCCGGTTATCTGTTTCCCTCCACCATGGATGAGGACAACTTTTATCCCAACATATTTCATAAGGACAAGGTCATTTAACATGCTTTCCATATTACTGTCATCTTCCATCATGCTTCCGCCGATTTTTACTACTACTATTCTTCCGGAATACTGCTTTATGTATGGAAGAGATTCAAGCAGGACTTTTACCTTATCCATATATTCCCTGGCTGGAAGGATATCATCATCCCTGTAATATTCTATGCCCCTGTTTCTTAAACAGCTATTTTCTCCTGGCATCTTTATGGCTTTATCTTTTTTTACTTTTTTTATTTTCATTGTCTCTTACTGTTCAACCGTATTAATTTTTTATATTGTCGCTTTAATTCCTTTCACCAAAACCTGTTTTTGCCTGTTATTTTCAATAACTGTTTCCGGTGATTACTTTCCCCTTTTTTTATCCTTCAGGTCCTGTAGAGGGCATTTATTTTTACATAATCGAGTGAAAGATCGGATGTCCATACCACCGAATGCCCTTTACCGTTGTTAAAATCCATTAAAAATTTAAGATGCTCCGGTTCCATAATCTTTTTTGCCTTTTCTTTGCTTATATCCGTTCCAATTCCATTTTTTACTATTAATTCCTTATTCAGGTAAACATCAACCATATAAGGCTCGAATTCGCAGCCCTCTGCAGAACCTATTGCTGCATTTATCCTTCCCCAGTTAAGGTCTTTCCCGAAAGCCGCAGCCTTGAAAAGATTTGAATTTGCCACAGATTTTGCAAGCTTTTTTGCCTGGATATTATTTTTTGCATTTGCCACTTCTATCTCTATGAATTTTGTTGCACCCTCTGCGTCCATTACAATTTTTTTTGCAAGATCCTTTAAAACAAATCCCATGAGTTTTTTAAATGTCCTATAATTTTCATCCTTATTCTTTATTATTACCCCGCCTGCACCATTTGCCATTACAAGTACCATGTCATTTGTGCTTTCACAACCGTCAACCGTTATGCTGTTAAAGCTAAATGCTATCTCTTCTTTAAGTGCTGAATGCAGGAGTTCTTTTGTTATATGAACATCTGTACCTATGAAGGCAAGCATTGTCGCCATATTGGGTTCTATCATTCCTGAACCTTTTGCTATCCCGCCTACAGTCATATATGACCCTTCCATCGACGCAGCTTTAACTGCTATTTCCTTTTTAACGAGATCGGTTGTTAAAATAGCTTCTGCAGCCTTATGGCCGCCTTCCCGGGATAATCCCGCAGAGCAGGATCTTACTCCCTTTTCGACTTTTTCCATTGGAAGCTGGTTTCCAATTACACCTGTAGAGGAAACAAGTATCCTGCCTGTATCTATTTTAAGGTACCTGCCCGATAGTTCTATTGTTTTTTTTGCATTGTCATATCCCTGCCTGCCTGTACATGCGTTGGCTATCCCGCTGTTTACCACGATAGCCCTGAAATGGCTCCCTTTTGAAATCTGCTCCATTGTTACTGCAACTGGTGCCGCAAGATATTTATTCCTGGTAAAAACACCACTGCAGGTGCTGTCCCTTTCTGTGTAAATGATACAAAAATCCGGTTTTCCTGACATTTTGATGCCGCAGTGGCATCCGGCAGCAAAAAATCCCGTAACATCTGTTATTGTACCATCATCAATAATATCCATGTTTTCCATCTTTTTACCTGCCACTAATTAAATTCCTTTCTGGTTGATTCCCATATGTGCTAAAAACCCGTTTTCCAATCCGGCCATTTTTAATGTTTTCTTGTTTATTGCTTAAATCTAAAAAGTTAATAAGGTTTTTGGCTAATATAATCCTTTGCCAGGAAGCCCTTCCCCTTCATTTATGCCAAACATTATATTCATATTCTGTACAGCCTGGCCCGAGGCTCCTTTAATAAGGTTATCTATTACACTGAATACTTTTATGACGCCTGTTCTTTCATCGAATATGCAACCGATAAGGCAATTGTTTGTTCCGATAACATCTTTTAGCTCCGGAACAGAAGGACCCGTATATCCTACAAAAATTGAATCACCGTAAAATTCCTCGAAGATGTGGTCTATTTTCCCGGCTAATCCTCCGGACTTATTTAAATCGGTCTGGCAATATATGGAACTGAATATGCCCCTTGTTACCGGCAGCAGATGAGGTGTAAAACATATTTTGTAATCTGTTCCGCTCATGTTTTTTATTTCCTGCTCTATTTCACCAATGTGCCGGTGGCCTGAAGCGCTATAGGCATAAAAGTTATTATCGAGACTCCCGAATAAATATTTTTTATCCAGCTTGCGTCCTGCCCCGCTTACCCCTGACTTGGAATCTATGTTTATGCTTTTAAATTCGATACCGGCCTTCAGCAGCGGTGCAAGTGCAAGAAGTACCGAAGTCGGATAGCATCCAGGATTGGATACAAGCCTGCTGTTCTTTATCAATTCCATGTAAACTTCTGGAAGACCATAAGTAAATTCCTGCAGTATATCCGGAAGAATGTGCTCTTTTCCATACCACATCCTGTATTCATCAGGGTTTTTTATCCTGAAATCTGATCCAATGTCTATTATCTTCAATCCATGCTGGTTTTTAATCTTTTTCATATGTTCTATTGATTCTGAAGGCGGCAAACACAAAAAAAGAATATCCGTATCTTCATAATCACTCTTAGAAGGTTCCGCAATAAATGCAGGACTTTCATTTTTATGCAGTCCAAAGGAAGAAAAAACCTGGCTTATATTCCTTCCTTCATATGTCCTTGATGTAATAAAGCTTATTTCTGCTTGAGGGTGAGCACCCAATATTTTTGCAAGCTCAAGCCCTGTATAACCGGATCCGCCTATTATTCCTGCCCTGATTTTCATAATCGAAATACCATCCCATAATAAATAATTGCATATTATACAAAATAATTCGATAATATGCAATTATTATTTAACCTGTTACCTGTTATGAAGAATTTGTATTCTTTTAGCTTTTAACTATTCCATATACTCTTTCAGGATATTGCTCCTGACCGGACTTCTTAATTTTTCAATTGCCCGGTTTTCTATCTGCCTTATTCTTTCCCTTGTAAGGTTAAGATCCCTGCCAACCTCTTCAAGGGTTCTTGGCTGTCCGCTGTGCAAACCGTATCTCTGTTTTATTATTTTTTTTTCTCGTTCATCAAGGGTATCGAGTACTTTCAACATCTGCATCCTGAGGCTTTCGGAGGTAGCAACATCCAGAGGGCTCTCCATGCTCTTATCTTCTATAAAGTTTCCATACACCTCGCCTTCATCTTCGCCATATGGTTCATCAAGAGACACCGGTTCCTGGGATATCTCGATTAGCTTTTCAACGTCCTTTAATTTTATTTTCATATACTGTGCTATCTCCCTGTGTGAAGGGTCCCTTCCCAGTTTCTCCCTTAATTTTCCCTGAACTGAATATACTTTGTATATCTGGCTTATCATGTGCACAGGTTTCCTTATTATTCTTGCCTTATCGGCAATGGCCCTCGTTATACCCTGCCTTATCCACCAGGTTGCATATGTAGAAAACTTGAAACCCCTGCTAAAATCATATTTTTCCGCTGCCCTTATAAGACCTATGTTACCTTCCTGGACCAGGTCCAGGAAAAGCAATCCCTTGTCAAGGTATTTCTTTACGACATTGATTACCAGCCTCAAATTAGCCTCAATTAGTTTTTTCTTTGCATTAATATCTCCGCTTTTTATCCTTCTTGCCAGTTCCATCTCTTCCGGATATTTAAGTAACCTGGTCTTGCCTATGTCCTTGAGATACAGCCTTGCGGTATAATTGTTTACAAATTCTTTTCTTAAAGCTTTTTTTTCAGCCATCTTTGTCCCCTCCTTTTAATTTTACCCTTGCCTCCAGCCCGTTGCC
>JAFGDA010000031.1 GCA_016932375.1 Actinomycetota bacterium
AGCTATTACGGCAAAGAGATCAGCGCAATAACAGTAGCAAGACTGACAAGAATAAGGGGCAAACACTATATGCAGCTGGGCAAAGGAAGGGGCCTGGATGCAAGAAAAGTTCTTAATTTAAAATATGGGGAAAATATAGACAGGCACCTTGGTAAAGCCTGGGGGAAAGTGGTAATAGATCTTGGGGTAAGCGCCCGGAACTTCGTAAAGGTAATAGGCGCAAATCATTTAACCGTAACTGCAGGTGATTTTACGGAAGAAATCGAAATCTTTTGCAGGCAGGTGGATATCCCTGTTGTCAGGATTGATTCTGACCAGGAAATGGAATCATTCTATAAGGATATCCGGTACCTGGGCCATAACTAACTTAATATTTGCGGTCCAGAATAAGGATTGATATTGGGTAAATTTAATAATAATCGCCGGCTGCTTAAATAAATTCCATCAAGAAAACAGGGACAAGGGGGAGGCTGCAATATCATGGGGTATTTTATAGGCATAGATTTAGGGACAACTTTAGCAAAGTGCGCAATTTATGACGGGGAACTTACCTGCATATCTGAGGCTGAAAGGGAAATGGATATTAGATACCCGGGGCCCGGCCAGGCAGAGCAGGATGCCAGTGATTTTTATAGGGTATCATGCGATATGATCCAGGAGACTTTAAAAAAATCAAAAATCAATAAAAAAGAGATCCAGGGCATAGCGATAGATAGCCAGATGGGCGGGATAATGACAATAGATAGAAATTATAATCCTGTTACATATTATGATACTCCCCTGGATTCAAGAAGCTCAGCCGAAAATAAATATATGCATGAAAATTTTGGTGATTTGATTATTAAATTAAATGGTTCAATTTCAACATTTGGCAATAAGATCCTTTACTGGAAAAACAGGAATGAATGGAATGAAATTTACAAGTTTGTTCAGCCTTCCTCATTTGTAGCAGGAAAACTTGCAGGATTAAAAGGCAGCGAAGCCTATATCGATGATACTTTTATATGTTTTTCGGGATTTTCAGATCTTCAAAGATCCGCGTGGTCTGATGAATTGATAGGTAAAATGGATATTGATGCAGATAAGCTTCCAAAAATAATAAAATCTACGGAAATTATTGGAGAGGTGACAGGGAAGGCAAGCAGGGATACGGGAATTCCGGCCGGGACACCAGTCTGCGCAGGCTGCGGCGACCAGTCGGCAGGTTTTGTGGGAGCAGGCATACTGGAGCACGGCCAGTTGGTGGATGTTTCAGGTACCGCATGCATATTTGGAGCCTGTATCAGTGATTATAGATATGACTTAAAAAATAAGACACTTGCCTGTTTAAAGTCTGCAATAGGCGATAATTACCATTTGATTTCGGTGGTACTGGCAGGAAGGACCCATAAATGGTTTGTGGATGAATTTTTTATTGAAGACAAAGAAAAGGCAAAAGAGGAAGGGATTGATATCTATAGTTTTCTTGATAAAAAAGCTTCGGGATTGGAGCCCGGAAGCGGGGGCCTAATTGCAATCGATTATCTCCAGGGGAGATTTTTCCCTCCGGATCCCAATACAAGGGGTTTATTTATAGGGCACACCTGGGCTCATAAAAAGATCCATTTTTACCGTTCAATACTTGAGTCCATAGCTTATGATCATTACATTACAAAAGAAATTATCATGGAACTGGTGCCAGGAATTGTTTTTAATAAAGTCACAGCCATTGGTAGCGGGGCCAGGAGTAAATTATGGATGGAAATAAAATCAAATATTTTACAGGTTCCCTATGAAAATCTTTTAAGAAGTGACCTGTCAACTTTTGGTTCAGCAATTATCGCAGGTTATTCCACAGGTGTTTTTAAAAATGTTTCTGATATCAAGAAGAAATTTATTAAACCAGGTATGAAAGTTTTTCCTGTGAAAGGAGCAGACAGCAGATACCTTAAATATATTGGAATTTACGGGGATTTATTCCCTGTCTTAAGTGGCATTTATGAAAAATTAGCTGACCAGGGAGCATGATAATGAATGCAAGGGATAAGTTTAATTCAGTTATGGGTTTTGAAACTAATTGCCGGAATATGAAAACGGAATATGGATACTGGGCTGGAGCATTGGGGAAATGGGTCAAAGATGGCCTTCCTAAGATTGGAGACATTCCAGGGAATTACCTGGACGGAGATCTGGTCAGGGTATCCCTTCCATTAAGGGAAGACACTGAATTTGTTGATAAGTCTCTTATATCTTATTTTAACCTGGATCCGTATCCTACAAAATTTCCCTGTGACTTTAGCCCAATGCTCAAAAGAAGAGTAATAGAAGAGGATGAAGAACAAAAAATTTTTGTTGATGAATATGGATTGACACAAAAAATCCTTAAAAAGGGTGCCTCGGTCCCCATGGTAATAAAATACGTGATTAAAAATACTGATGATTTTAATGAATATAAAAGTTTATATTCTGACAATTATCATGAAAGACTTCCCGGGGATTGGGAAAACCTTGTAAAAAACCTTAAAAACAGAAGCTTTGCGATAAGGCTCGGAGGATATCCTTTTGGGTTTTCCGGCATAGGCAGGACATTGATGGGAGATGTTAATTTCATG
>JAFGDA010000216.1 GCA_016932375.1 Actinomycetota bacterium
CAGGTTCCTCCCCGGTTTCTGCCGCCTTTCCTTCATTTATTTCTTCTGCTTCAAACCCGGCTTCTGCAATACAGGAACTGCAGACCAACCCTGTTACTATTATGATCAAAATAGAGAAAGGGAGATATCTCATTTGTATTCTCCTTTAATATGGATCCTGTATTTACTCCGACAGGATATCATACTGATGTATTTAACATATAAAATTATAATACAAGGGCGGAGAATATCAAATTATCCTGCTTTTCGTTCATTCACAGAATATCTTCACTGTTTCCTTACCCTCCACATCCACAGTAAGGTCGTCAATCTGCCTGATAATATCATCCAGGTCCTCCGGTTTCATATTAGAAAAATCCACATCTATCCCCTTTTCATGAAGGGCGTCGTTTACCTGGGCCTGCGCACTTTTGGGAATCAGGCCAGCCAGCCTCAGTCCGGCGCGGATCAGTTTCAGGGGAACCCTTATATTTACCTTCTCCTGCTTATCGCTTTCCGGTCCCGGTTCGACCATTACCCTCAGGTATCTTGGTAATTTTGCGGCATCCCCTGCTGGCGTTGCCTGGCTTCCCGCTGAAATAGCTTCCAGGAGTTTTTCAGCTTCCTCCGCATTTATTTTTCCCTCCGAGAGCATTTCAAGTATTTTTCTTCTTTCTTCAACCATTTCCAACCATTCCTTTCCCCTGATTAAATAACACAGAAAAAACTATGTCCTTTAACCTCTAATTTTTTTTATAGCATCTTCAACTGTAATATCCCCCCGGTCAAGCTGATATATGACTTCGTTGACAGAAGCCGGGGGGTTTACTTCTACAAATTCAAGTTTTCCGGCAATTGAATTCAGCCTGTTTTTGACTGTGGGATAACTTATGCCGAAAAGTTTTTCCATTTCCTTAATGGAGCCCTGGCATCTTATAAAAGCGGTCACAAAAATCTGGTCCTCCAGTGTAAGCTGGGCAAGCGGGGGAAGTTCGAAATGCCCTTCTATGGCAACCCCGTTATGCTTTATTATGACTTTCTCCACTTCAACTGCAGCACCCCGTGTCAACTCAGTAAGTTCTTTCCAATCCTGGGTCATTTATTCACCTCAAAACTTAAAGAAATCCTGTATTTATTGATTAATATTGGATAGTTTATATGTAGCTTAAATTCTACATATTTATGAATCCCATAACATTATACACAAGAAAAGCCGGCCATATGAGTGCCTTCAGGAACCCGATAACTCCTGCACCAAATGAGACCGCATTTTGTATATAATAGACCGCTGCTGCAACAAAACCCATGAAATATGCAGCCCCCGCAATTCCGGATCCGCTATGATTTCTTGATTTTTTAATTCCTTCCGTCATTTTTTACCCCCATTTTTATTAAATTGTTTTTATTATACTTTTAAAATCGGGTCACCCGTTAGGGCTCCTACCCTGCAAATTTCCCGGCTAAACCCAGGAATACGCTTTTCACAAGTTTTTTTTAATTGCATCAATAACAAAAACCAAAATTAATATTGATAAATTATTAATATTTTTAATTAAAATACCATTGTATATTAAATATGTCAATATTATTATTAATAATTTTAATTTATTCGCATGGCCTTCTGCTACTATGGCCGTACAGGGTTGCATTGATTTATTAATTAAGCGCTCTTATTACCACTTTCTTTTCAATAAATCCTAAACTCTTATATAAATTGGGACCATAAGATAATTATTTAAAAAAAAGTTCGGCAGGACCTCCCATGAGCAAAAAGATATATTGATTATCTTGACATTTTATACTTACTAATTATACTTATAAAGGGTGATGATAAATGACTTCAAAAAAAATAAATTTTACCATTCCGGAAGAAAATCTAAAGGAGATAGAAGAATTCTGTAAAGATGAAAAAGTAAGTAAAAGCTGGCTCATACGTGAGGCGGCTTCCCGGTATATATGCGCTGTCAAGGAAAAGAGGGAGCTCGACAGGAAGATAAAAGATATGGTATGGGCACAGGAAACTTCAAAAAAATTAAGGGAAAAAAGTAAAGGTTTCCGTAATAATAAAAGAGGTTTTGAAGTGATAAGGGAATCAAGGGACAGAAAGCAATAATATGGATATAGTCATAGATGCATCAATAGCGGTTAAGTGGTTTTCTGGAAAAAATGAAGATTATGTTGAAGAAGCCCTTGAAATACAGGACAAAAGGATTTCAGGCATTCTTAATATAATTGTGCCGGACCTTTTCTTTCTTGAAGTTTTAAATGCTTTCCTGACAAAATCCGGGTTTGAGCCGGAAGATATTTTTATAATCCGTGATGTGCTTGATAAACTTGATTTAAAAGTGGTCTACCCGGATAACGATACCTTAAAAGAAACAATTAAAATTGCATGTGATGAAAACCTCACTATATATGATTCCCTTTATATGGCTGTTGCAAAATCCAGCAGTGCTGTCCTGTATACGGAAGATAGTAAAATTCTATCATGCAGGGCTAGTTACACATTTATCAGGCATCTGGATGATTTTAAAAAATTTAATGTATAAAAAATTAATCTAAAAATACAATCTTTTTTTCGTCAGGAGATACTCTTGGCCTGTAACCTGCTGCCACACCATTACCATAAAGGCCAGTTAATTGTATAAGCTAAAATGAATAACATGATAGAAAGGATTTCCAGCTGGCGGAGAGAGTGGGATTCGGTCTTTCGTCTCGCCTGCTGGCTCGCTCACGTAGCCGCGGACTCACTCACCTTCGTTCGCTCCGTCCTTTCGAATCCCGGAAACATGGATCCACCATGTTTCCCTCATCTGGATTTATTATAAATTGCAATCTCTGGTAACTCTATGGCGGAGAGAGTGGGATTCGAACCCACGGTACCGC
>JAFGDA010000217.1 GCA_016932375.1 Actinomycetota bacterium
AAAAATAACATGTAATTATTTTAAAACATTAGAAAATGAAAACCTGTAAGGTCAGGTTAAAGGTGGTGTCTTTAAATGGGAGATGTAAAAGGCAGGACTTATGTATATAAGAATTCCCTCGAATGGGAAGAAGAAAGAAAAGGATTACTTTCTTCTGGAGAAAAACCCGGGTTCATGGTGGCTACACCTCCGGAATTTAAGGGTCACCCTAACATATGGAGCCCGGAGGATTTATTTGTAGCCTCTGTTAATGCCTGCATAATGACGACATTTTTTCATTATGCAGAAAGGAATAAATTGCAATTTTTAAGCTATAAAAGTAATGCGGAAGGAATCCTGCAATTTGTTGGCAATAAGTTCATTTTTTCTGAAATTAAAATAGTGCCGCTTATTGTTGTTGGGGACAGTTCTGATGCCGATAAAGCAAGAGAGCTGATCGGGGTTTCTGAAAAAAACTGTCTCATATCAAATTCCATAAAATCCAGGGTTAGCATTATACCTGAAATAAAAATTACCGGTTAGAAGGGGTACCTGTCCGTGACAGTATAAAAGATGTTATATATAAAAAAATAGTCCAGGGGTAAAAAATGTGTCTTTCAAAAGTATTCATGGGAGAAAAAGCAGAAGATAAAATCATAATAGAAGAAGCTTTAAGAGTTGTGGAAAATAATGGGACAGTTGAGGTCTATTCCATATTTGGAGAGGTAAGCAAAGAGGAGGATTGCTATATAAAAGAGGTGGATCTTGAAAATAACTATATACTCTTGAGTAGAAAGGAAGGATAAAATGCAAAAGGATACAGGATCAGGCATCTATCTGGAAAAGCTTGAAAAGATAATGCCGTACTGGATAAAACACAACAGTGAGCATATAAATGAGCATCAAAAATGGGCTGAAGATGCCAGGAAAATAGGGCTTACAGAAATAGCGGATGAACTTGAGGCTGTAGTGGATTTAATGAGGAAAGCAAACAGCCATATTGATTCATTAAATGAAAAGATAAAGAAATAAAAAATTGATTCATGATATTAATATTGGTTGAGTTTACAGGAGGTAAAATATGCCCTGGGTAGATAGGGATAAATGTACCGGCTGCGGAACCTGCGTGGACAATTGTCCGGTAGGGACCATACTAATAATTGGTGAAGCGGCCGAAATAAATATGGATAAATGTATTCATTGCGGCACATGCCATGATGTCTGCCCTGAAGATGCGGTCAGGCATGATAGCGAAAAGATACCGGACAGGGTAGGGGAAAATATTGCAATGACAAAAAAATTTATGGATGATTGTGAAAAATACCTGGAAAGTGCAGCGGAAAGGAAAAAGTGCCTTAACAGGATGATGAAACACTTCAATGCTGAGAAAATAATTGCTGAAAAAACACTGGAAGAGCTTAAATCTCTCGAATCATAGCAGCTTTATCTATGATTTCTTATAGCGGAAGAAAGCCTTGAATACAAAAACGTTGCAAACAATAATTTCTTATTCAGTATTTCTTGCCGTCTCCTTGAGAAATAATCAAAAGGATCCAGGGATAAATTATGAAAATTGGGATGCTTTCATCTATTGCCTGGCGGACCCCGCCAAGAAGTTATGGTCCCTGGGAGAATATTGTTTCGAACAGGTTAAGCGCTGACCGAATGGTTAGAGATTACATGGAGGTTTATAAAGAGATTATAAGCCTGAAAAAAAGAAATTATTCTGCTAAAGCTTGTGGAATTTCAGGCAGGAATAAGTCTGAAAGAAATCAAATTGGTAAAATTTATTAAAGATAATAGGCTTAAGGACAATAGGTTTTTCACCACGTTTTGTGCCTTTAGCTAAGCAAAAGGAATGGGTATAAAAATGAAAGGGGAGCAGGGCGTAATGGATATGGAGCAAAAAATGGAAGCTGGCTCTGATAAGAAAAAGTTAAAAATAATGCTTTCTTACTGGATAGACCATAACCGGGAACATATGCTTGATAACGAGAAATGGCTCAGTAGGGCAGGGGAGATGGGATTTAAAAAGGTTGCCGGTGATATAAAAAAGGCCATTATGCTTTTAGAAAAATCAAACAGGTATATTGAATCGGCAAATAAAAGAATGGCAGGGGACAGACCATTAAATCCTTCAAAAATATTTAAAAAAGGTAAAGACTCTGAAGGGTCAGGTCCGGCAAGATCAGCAAACGGGGCAAAAAGTTTTGAGTTCACGCAAATCGGAGTAATCAAAACTCCATATATTGATAATGCCCCCTATCAGCCGGTGCAGGAAGATGAAGGCGATTTTCATATTGATATTTATCCGCAGTATGTAAATGGGCTTTTGGCGCTGAACGAATTCCGGTATATCTATGTAATCTATTATATAGACCGGGTAAAAAATGAACAGTCAATGACCGTTTCACCTCCGTGGACTATAGGAGCCGAAGTAGGGGTTTTTGCATCCAGGTCACCGGTCCGTCCTAATTTCATTGGGCTAAGCGTGGTAAAAATAAGGAATATCGAGGGAAATAAGATTTTTACATCGGGATTGGATGTATTTGACGGCACACCGCTCCTTGATATCAAACCTTATTTAAAGGACCTTGACTCAAAAGAAGATGCAAATTATGGCTGGATCAGGGACATGGACGGCGATGAGCACCTGCTTTTACATATTAAGGGCATACCGCATGATTATTAAAAAAAATCACAATGAATAAATGTCATGTAGATCAGGGATTCAGTTTCCTGTAAGTCAGGATAAATACGATTGATGCATTATGAATATGATAAAAAAAATTAAAAATATCTCAGAGCTAAACGGGGAAAGAAAAAACACAATAAGGACATATATAATATTTATCTGGCATGGGGCATTCCTTGCCCTGACCATGTCGATGCTCGATTTTAATACGGTATTTCCGGCACTGGTCTCCAGCCTTACAGAATCCAAGGTTGTTTTCGGCATAATGTATTCGATTATGCTGAGTGTTCCCTATGTTTTTAATATAATTATAAGCAGGTTTATGCATACATGCAGATACAAAAAGAAGATATTGCTTCTTGGTATATACCTCAGGAGCCTTTCATTTCTTGGAATGGCTGTTTTTACCTGGTATTTTGGAAAGCAATCCCCGATGATCGCAGTAGCAAGCTTCTTTTTCTGGGTATTTCTTTTTTCGTTCAGCGGTGGGTTTGCGGGTATGGCTTATAGTGATATTATAGGCAAGCTGGTAGAAAAAGGTAAAAGAGGGAAGCTTTTTGCTTCGAAACAGTTTGCGGTAAGTATATTTTCTTTTCTCGGTGGGATAATAGTCCTCAATATTTTTACCATTCAAAAGTTATCTTTTCCTGCCAATTATGCAGGGGCCCTGATTGTTGGTTGTGTCGGTCTGCTTGTAGCTGCAATAGCATTCTGGTTCATTAAGGAGCCGCCTTCATCCATAGATGACAGCGAGGCAGTTTCTTTTGCACTTTTTATAAAAAAAATACCCTGTATCCTTAAAAACGACAGGGAGTTTACCCGTTTTATCATAATTGAAAATATGTCCAGCTTCAGCCTTATGATCCTCCCTTTCTATATGTTATATGCAAAAGATACATTTACCATTGACGGTTCATTTGTCGGGCAATACCTTATATTCCAGACATTGGGGGCTGTCCTGTCAAATTTTTTATGGGGCATTGTTTCTCACAAATGGGGTTCCCGGATGATAGTCAGGATCTGCCTCCTGATTGGTGCCCTGATTCCTGTTATTGCAATCATATTATCAAAGTTTGGCCCCTACTATTATTCTTTTGTATTTTTCTCAGCAGGTTTTTTAATCAGTGGAAGGGCAGTAGGGTTTGAATCATATCTTCTGGATGTAGCGCCCTCCGGTCACAGGATAATATATCTCGGTATAAGGGGAACTATGAATATTTTCATTGTCCTATTACCGGTAATAGGGGGGTACCTTGTTACTTATATTGGCTATTTCCTGACTTTTATCATCGTAACTATAGTTATGACAGGAGCCTTTATCCTATCGGGAATAAAAGAAGCAAGTTAACCTCTTTTATTTTATAATTATCTGGCTTTTTCTATGGCGCCCAGACGGCATGCCTTAAGACATTCAAAGCATCCTGTACAGAGTCCGGGATTGATAAATGGAGCATCATATGGCTCTTCCTGTTTAATTATTTTTTTGGAACAGTAGGCCAGTGCGTTGCATATTCCATCCCTGCACTCCGGGGGGTTGCATTTACTATAATTGATTATGGCAATTTTATTAGGCATTGTTATTTATAAAATATCATATAATCAGGAATAATGCAGGGATTTTTAAGTCAAAGAAAAATCAAAGTTGCTGCTTGTAATTTGTGGTAAGTAATAGTAAAACAATAGGATATATTAAGAAGACAATTATTTAAAAAAAATAAATTAGAAGTTGGGGGATATGGAAATTACATTTTATGGCGCTGCAAGGGAGGTGACAGGAAGCTGTTTTTGCATTGAGGTAAACGGGAAAAAAGTGCTTATAGACTGCGGATTGCAGCAGGGAGAAGACGTGAAAGATGACCAGGGGCTCCCTTTTGAAGCTCAGGAAATTGAATGTGTACTTTTAACACATGCTCATATAGACCACAGTGGGAGACTGCCACTCCTTGTCAGGGAAGGTTTCACGGGAAAAATATATACAATCGAGGCAACAAATGACCTTGCTTCAATACTCCTTAAGGATTCCGCCAGTATCCAGGAATCGGATGCAAAATGGGAGAATAAGAGAAGGAAAAGGGCAGGTAAAAGTGAGGTTAAGCCTCTTTATACGGTATCCGATGCTGAAAAGTGCCTCGAATACTTTATGCCCTGCAGCTATGGCGAGACGCTGGAGATAAACCGTGGATTGAAGGTAAATTTTGTAGACGCAGGCCACATCCTGGGTTCTGCCTCACTGGAAGTTTTTTTAAGTGAAGGGGAGCTTTCAAAAAAAATTGTTTTTTCTGGCGACATAGGAAATACCAATCAGCCCATAATCAGGGATCCACAGTACATTGATTCAGCAGACTACGTTGTAATGGAAGCCACTTATGGTGACAGGGACCATGAAAAAAATGATGGATATGAATCTGAGCTGGCAGGGATAATAGATGGGATCCTTTCTGGAGGGGGAAATGTAATAATTCCTTCTTTTGCAGTGGGAAGAACGCAGGGAATTCTTTATCTTTTGCGTGAGATTAAGAAAAAGGGAATGGTTTCAAACCCCGATTTTCCCGTATATGTGGACAGCCCCCTTGCTTCTGAAGCAACAAGGTTGTACGACGATGACCTGAATATTTACGGGGACATCCAGACAAAAAAAATAGTCAAAGAAGGACTCAATCCGATGTCTTTCCCCAACCTTGTTTTTACGGATTCCATCGAAGACTCAAAAGCCCTCAATTATGATATGACACCCAAGGTAATTATTTCGTCAAGCGGGATGTGCGAGGGCGGGAGGATCGGACACCACTTAAAGCACAATCTCTGGAGAAAGGAATGTGCAATATTATTCGTGGGTTTCCAGGCTAAAGGGACTCTCGGAAGGCTGATCCTTAATGGAGCTGGAAAAGTAAATATTTTTGGAGAGGAGATAGCGGTCCTGGCAAAAATATTTAACTTTACAGGATTATCTGCCCATGCTGACAGGACCGGGCTGCTGAAATGGATAGGAAATTTTCACAACAAACCTGACAAGGTTTTTATAACACATGTTGAAGAATCAGTAAGTGAGAAGTTTGTCCAGGCCCTGGATGAATCGGGATTTAAGGCTGTTGCACCGCTTTACAGATCATCCTATGATTTAAAAGATGGTGGGCAAATTTCCCCGGGGATTGATACGTGGGAAGAAGTTATCCA
>JAFGDA010000218.1 GCA_016932375.1 Actinomycetota bacterium
TATCCTGATATAATAACATATTTTCAGGATTTTTCCCGCGGCCGGTGATATGCTTGCCTGGACTATTGATACAGGACATTTTATGCAGGAGGGTGCTTTTATATCCGGTAATAAATAGTTATGTCAACAGATAGGGGATTATAGATTGGGGATCCAGAAGGAATTTCTTATAAATTAAAGTAAATATGCTAAAATATTATTACAGTTTCAGCCTGAACTTTAAACTCTAAGAATATGGTAAAAAAAATATATTTTCCTGAAATAGCGTCCACAAATGATTATGCTTCGGAAAACATCGGGAGCATTGAAGACAGGACGGTGATTTTTGCGGATATCCAGACAAAAGGCAGGGGCAGGAACGGACGGCACTGGTTTTCAGGAAAAAACAATTTATCTGCATCCCTGATTTTAAAGCCACAGTTAAATTTCAGCCAGGTATATAAAGTTAATGCGCTGGTACATTACACGGCAGTTGTCCTGGCCAGGGTTTTCAAGAAAGAATATTCAATTGAAACCAGAATCAAATGGCCCAATGATTTAATGGCAGGCTTTAAAAAGATTGCGGGAATACTGATAGAAACCGTGATAACAGGCGAATCTTTACAGGGCGTCATCATCGGGACAGGCGTTAACCTTAACCTTGATGAAAAATCATTGAAGAAAATAGGCCGGCCCGCCACGTCACTGAATGTTTTGCTGGGAAAGGAAGTAAACAGGGATGAGTTCCTGGATCTTTTTTTAAAGGAGTTTTTCCTGCAATATGATGAATTGCTAATGCAGGGGTTTTCATTGATTAAAGAAGAATATAAACTTAAGAGCATGACACTGGGAAGGGCAGTTAAGGCTGCTATTTCCGGTAAAGAGTATTCTGGTATTGCAAAAGATATAGATGATATGGGGCAACTTGTCCTGGACTGCAATAATGAGGAAAAGATTATAAATACGGGAGATATAACATGCTAGGTGAAGGACTTGTAATCGTGCTCATTGGAATGGGGACAGTTTTCCTGTTTCTGGCTGTCCTGGTAATCATAATGTATGGTTTCAGGTTTTTTATAAGGTTCCTGCCAGTAGAAAATAGAAGTCCTTCCCCGGAAACAGCCAGGGGCCGGGATGCAACACCTGAAGAGATAGCGGCAGCTGTGGCAGCTATCAGGAAATTTAAGAATAAATAAATTACCGGGAGTTTAAAAGTGGCAAAAAAATTAATAAAAGTCATGGATCTTTCTTTCAGGGATGGTTTCCAATCCGTGTTTGGGGCCAGGGTTTTGAGGGAAGATTACCTGCCTGCCATTGAAGCGGCAAAGGCGGCCGGAATCAATAATTTCGAAGCAGGCGGCGGGGCAATGTTTCAGTCTTTATTTTTCTACTGCAATGAAAATTCTTTTGAGACAATGGAAGCATTCAGGAAGGCTGCCGGAAACGATGCGAATTTGCAGACCCTGGCCAGGGGGGTAAATGTTGTCGGCCTGGATTCACAGCCGGGGGATATGATAAAACTCCATGCAGAGCTTTTTAAGAAACACGGGATTACAAAAATCAGGAATTTTGATGCATTAAATGATGTCAATAATTTAATCTACAGCGGAAAATGCATAGTTGATGCCGGGCTTGAGCATGAAGTGGCAATCACCATGATGGCATTGCCGCCGGGTGTCAAAGGGGCTCATGATCCAGAGTTTTATGCCGGCGTATTAAAAAATATCCTGGATGCGGGCATACCTTTTAATTCCGTATGTTTTAAGGATGCTTCAGGGACATCAACACCTTCCACGGTTTATAGAACCATAAAACTTGCAAGGAAGATGTTGCCGGCAGGCACCCACCTGAGGTTTCACACACATGAAACAGCGGGCTGCAGTGTTGTGTGCCATAAAGCGGCGCTCGAGGCGGGAGCGGACGGGATTGACCTGACCATGGCCCCGGTATCGGGGGGAACTTCTCATGCGGATATTGTCACAATGTGGCACGCCTTAAGGGGAACCGAATATGACCTGGGAATAAATATTGATAAAATCATACAGGCCGAGATGGTTTTCAAAGAATGCATGAAAGATTACTTCTTCCCTCCGGAAGCGCAAAAAGTTGAACCTCTCATCCCTTTTTCTCCCATGCCGGGCGGAGCCCTGACTGCAAATACACAGATGATGAGGGATAATAATATTATGGACAGGTTCACGGAGATTATAGCGGCAATGGGTGAGGTGGTAAAAAAAGGCGGGTATGGTACAAGCGTTACTCCTGTTTCCCAGTTCTATTTTCAGCAGGCATTCAATAATGTCATGTTTGGAAACTGGAAAAAGATAGCGGAAGGATACGGGAAAATGGTCCTCGGATATTTTGGGAAAACACCTGTTCCACCGGACCCTGGAATAGTCGAAATTGCTTCCAAGCAGCTTGGGCTGCCCAGGACGACAGAAAGCCCGCTTGATATTGATGGAAGCGACCCCACAAAAGGAGTTGAAGCCGCCAGAAAGATGCTTATGGACAATGGGATAGAGATAACTGATGAAAATATTTTTATCGCCGGGACCTGTAAGGAAAAAGGCATTGCTTTCCTGAAAGGTGAGGGGAAGGTGATGGTCAGGAAAAAAGAAAAAGAACCGGCCGGAATTGAGGCCAATAAATATACCGTAAGCATCAATAATAAAAAGTTTGCCGTCTCTTTTGAAGGGGACGATGCATTCATAAACGGCAAGAAATATAGTGTCTCTGTAAAAAAAGGCATAGAAGAGAGGCATACTCCCCCTGATTCGGAAAAACTGGATACGGCCGAAACCGTTGTTATAAAAGCTCCGATACCGGGCACCGTTTTCAATATACTGGTCAATGTGGGTGATGTGATAGAAGAAGGAGAGGTGGTTATGATCCTCGAATCAATGAAAATGGAAACCGAGATAAAATCAGCCATAGACGGGACCATTTCTTCTATTCCCGTAAGCCTGGGCCAGAGGGTGGAGTCCGGTCAGGATTTAATTCATATTAAATGAACAGGATTGGGTGAGAATGAATATAACAGATTCCCTGCGCGCCATATGGACATCTACCGGTCTTGCAAATTTTACCATTTTGCAGGCAGTCATGATCCTGGTCGGCCTGCTTTTAATCTGGCTCGGAATCAGGAAAGGTTTTGAGCCTCTTTTACTGATACCGATAGGTTTTGGCGCAATTTTAGCAAATATTCCTTTGGCAGATATTGCCGGTACAGGTTTTTTGGGCCTGGTTTATGATTTTGGAATACAGACTGCCATTTTCCCTCTCCTGATATTCCTGGGCATCGGCGCCATGACTGATTTTGGCCCCCTGATAGCAAACCCAAAGACCGCCTTGCTCGGCGCAGCGGCGCAGTTCGGGATATTTTCAACATTTTTCGGCGCCCTGTTGCTGACTAAATATCCGGGTTTTGATTTTAGTTTGAACGATGCAGCTTCTATCGGAATAATTGGAGGGGCCGATGGGCCTACGGCTATTTTTCTTGCATCCAAATTATCTCCCCGGCTCCTCGGAGCCATTGCTGTTGCGGCATATTCCTACATGGCACTTGTTCCAATCATACAGCCTCCGATAATGAAGGCGCTAACCACCAGGGCGGAGAGAAAAATAGAAATGAAACAGCTAAGGTATGTTTCAAAAAGGGAAAAAATCCTTTTCCCTATATTGATGTTCATCTTATGCATAATCCTGCTGCCTGCTGCGGCCCCTTTAATCGGGATGCTGATGTTCGGGAACCTGTTAAAAGAATGCGGCATGACTGACCGGCTCGCAAAAACTGCCCAGAACGAGCTTATGAACATTGTCACCATTTTGCTTGGTTTATCCATTGGTTCAAGGCTGCAGGCAGATAATTTCTTGAAACTGGAGACACTTGGAATCATTTTACTGGGGCTGGTCGCTTTTACAATTGGGACCGCCTCGGGCATTGTGCTTGCAAAAATCATGAATAGATTGTCAAAAGACAAGATTAATCCCCTGATTGGCGCTGCCGGAGTGTCAGCGGTCCCGATGGCAGCCAGGACTGTAAACAGGTTCGGGCTGCAGGAAAACCAGAATAATTTTTTGCTTATGCATGCAATGGGCCCAAATGTCGCCGGCATTATCGGTTCGGCAGTTGCTGCAGGTGTGTTGCTGGCGCTACTGTCATAGCCTGTTTTATAATGCACTTATACTATTTCTTTCTGCAAGCTTTTACCATAAGGTCCTTTAAGACAAGAGAAATTCCTCCCAAACCAAATAGGATTCCGGCAAATCTTATTACCCAACCAGCAAATGGTATACTATAGACTATCATAATAATTACCAGGCCAATAAGATAAGCAAGGACCCTCCAACCATATTTTTCCATATTTAGCGTTGTTTTTGAGAGTATGGTTCTTCC
Source organism: Actinomycetota bacterium (assembly GCA_016932375.1). Taxonomy (GTDB): domain Bacteria; phylum Actinomycetota; class Humimicrobiia; order Humimicrobiales; family Humimicrobiaceae; genus JAFGDA01. Next base: position 4,376 of record JAFGDA010000218.1, read on the forward strand.
CAGAAAATAGGATAGGAATATTGTGCTGAGATAGATAAGAAGTCCGTAGACGATTAGCATTATCACATTTGAAGCTATAGCTACTATGCCTGCACCAGAACCTATAATGGTTATAAATAGAAGTATGGTGATAATAAACACCACTAAAGATACTATGGGAACACCGAATAACACTATAGCTCCTCCTCCCACACAGTATCCAGGAGCATGTTTCATCCTGTCATTGAATTTCTGGAAGAAACCGGGCATTGCCAGTATAAGTATGATACCCAGAACAAAAAGTCCCAGGAAGTTGATTATCCGACCTCCAATATAGGAAGCAGTAAAGATTGCCCAGGCCGTCCTTTCTGCTCCGGCTTTTAACTTACCAGGTTCTGCCTTTTTTACGATGGTCTCTTCTACCTCTCCGCCTATTATTGCATCACCGGAAATATCAGCCCTGTTAGCAGAACTGTAAATCAGATCCCCGGTTATCTCAGCAGAGCTGGTTACTTTCAGGTTCTCTACACCCTCAATCTTTACATCTCCATCTATCTTTCCTGATATGGTGATATCTCCCCCGCTTAAGGTAGCATTGTTCTCAACAGCACCTGAGATGTTAATAGTCTGTCCACTGATAACCAGTGCACCACCTACGACTGCCTCTTTGGAGATTGATATCTGACCACCTACGGCTAAAAGGTTATCTGCTACATTACCTGCTATGCTTATTACTCCACCTGCAGCCCTGATGTCATCCATGACATCTCCATTTATGGTTATCATACCTCCCGCCACCATGAGGTCCTGTGCTGTGTTTCCATCGACATCTATCCTGCCTCCTGCCATAACAAGGTCACCGGCTACATCTTCTGTTATAGAGATATCAGAGCCGAATACATATATGTCGTCATTTAACCTGGTGGAAAAGCTTGAATCACCCTGCCTTTCGGATTCTTGTGCCCATAGTGATGATGTGGATAAGAACACAATTATGAATACCACCAGTAAAAATACTGGTAATTTCCTCATATCATTCCTCCTAATAGATGACAAAGTTATATAAGATTATAATACTTTTATAACAAACAACAATGCTAAAAAAATTATTGAAGATTATAAGGTTGCAGGAAAGATCCTTGATTACCTGGAAATATATGAATTTGAGGCAAAGAGGCCACCTCCTAAGGTAGCAGAGGACCCCGCTGGGTTCGATCAATATATTATAGATGACTATACAGACTGTGAGCATGAAATTCGTGGGTATTTCCTTTATAAAGGGGCTTATAAACAGCAATCTCATTAAGTACACTATAATTACAATCACAATGGAAATTATAATATATTGTTTTAGTATTAAATAATATTATGATTAATATTAAGTAATAAGATCGAATTTCTATCCTGGATGGGAAGCTATAGAGAATTATTAGAAGAAAGAAAAAAATGGTATAGAAGTATTAATAGCGTCTATTGCCCTATTTTAAAAGAATATGTCAAATTCAATTCAAAAGGACTTCACCATCTCATATACCCAAATGGAAAATGGAGGCCCCGGAAAGAACAAATGTACAAGTTAGGACTTTTACCACTTGTAATTCCCGTAATAAAAAATGCGAAAAAAATATCCAATTATGAGAAATACTTTGTTAAAAACCTGAATAAAAAAGCAGAATTTTGGACTTTAGAAGGAATTGTTGGAAAACAGAAAGCCTTAGTTAAGGTTATTCTTAGAAGAGTTGGGACAGGAAATATTATTTTTTTTAGTGTAATGAAAAAAAGAGAGAAAAAACAAATCAAAAATTAAAAGCCACTACCTTTTAAATAGTGGCTTTTATATGCCTATTTTCAGCTTATGGAATTCCTTAGCTGAGACAAACCTTTCGGTTCATAGGCACAATAATATAATATATTATCAGTATAGTTTGTCAAGATGTCACTATTGGCGTGTTATTTCGTTTTTAAAAGTGCACACTTTTATATAAAATTTATTGATTATTTATTTTAGATATTTTAAATTAACAGTAGGGGGTTGACCTTACCTCAATCTTTGGTCCAGTTTTTAAGTTAGCATCAAGCCGTGACAAACGATAGGCCTTATAGAAAAGCTCACAGTAAAGAATATGCAATTAAAGAACTTTTAAAGTATGCAGGCAGTCAGTTTGACCCAGTTTTGGTTGAGCAGTTTATCAGTATGATTACAAATGAAAAAGTTTTAATAAAATAAAAATCTAAAATATAATTGGCTGGTATTTAAATGCTAATTCTTTCAAATACAAATATATTTACTGTTATCTCGATTATTCCAAAACATAACTGTCCTAAGAAGTGAAACTTTAAATCAATATTTGGAGGGGTTTATTTGTATTTATTAATTCCCAGGATTAAAATTATTTTATTAGTAATATCAAGGTTGAGCCAATA
>JAFGDA010000219.1 GCA_016932375.1 Actinomycetota bacterium
GCAAACCCTCCAGGAAATAAATAATTATTTGCATATCCGTCCTTAACTTCAACCAAATCGCCTACATCTCCCAATTTCTCATGATACTGAGTGAGTATTACCTTCAATTCTTTCCTCCTGTCTATCCGCTGTAACACAGCAGGCTATATTGACATCATCTTTTATTTTTTTATATTAATGATATTTCCATATAATATCCATAATTTAAATCCTTTTAAGTCTCCTGAAATTTGCCCAGATATCAATCAGGCCCATAATGGGAATCAAAATAACAGCAAAACCGGTAAAGAACCCTAAAACCGCAAATATGACCACCCTCCACAACAATGACAGTTTCAATCTTTTAAATAATCCCGTTAAAACCGATATGCCAAGGACAAGGTAAATTGCCCCGAAAATAATAAGCAGGTTGTAACTTATAATGTCAATTAGCCGGTCAATGCTACCGCCTGTAGAAGGTATGAGCAATAGAACCAGCCCAAATATTATGCCCCAGCAAAAATACCATGGAAGTTCCCAGTCACTGAAAGACTTAAAAGGCCGGATTTCAATACGGTACCTTTTAAAAATTTCAAAACTGAATATGTAATTTAGCATACTTATCAGTGCAAAAGACACTATCCCTATACCCGGTAAAATATTTGGCATCATCCTCATCATGTCCTGGACCTGTTTTATCAATAAATCCAGCTGTTCACGGTCTACCGCAGCCAGGCTGCTGTAAGCAGAAACCAGGGGATCAGCAGGCAGGCTGTCTATGTAACTGTTAAATGTGCCAAGTGCCTGGCTTATATAATTTATCCTGTGTATTGCCGAAAAAAGTATTATATACAGTAATACCACAGCAAAAAAAATCCCAAAATTAACCGATACGGTTTTCATGATATTCCTGTCATGACCGGTAGTATCCTTATAATTAAATGCAACTGCAATAACTGCCGCAATAACAAGGATAGCCAGTATATAATCCAGGATAGCCAGCAAGGCAATACTTAGCACGGCACATAAAATGCTGTCCCTTACCCTACCCCCCAAAAGAAGCAGGGTGGCGGGAACCGGCATTAGTGCCGCCCCGGCTATCCCTATCCCCGGGACAATCAAGGAAAATACCAGTGCTATAAATGTCAAAAAAATAAGAAGTGCGGTATTTAACCTTCTCAACTTCTCATTATCTGTAATCGTAAAAGGCATGATTAAAAAAATATCATCTTTTAAAATAAGGAATAAGGGCAATTATCCGGGCCCTTTTTATTGCCATTGCTATCTTGCGCTGATGCTGCACACAATTACCCGTAGATCTTTTGGGTCTTATCTTTCCCTTATCAGATATAAACTTTTCAAGCATGCCTACATTCTTGTAATCTATATTGTCAATATTTTCCTTGCAAAAATAACAATATCTTTTTCTCTGTCTCAGATTAAGCAACTGGGATTTTCTTTGAATTCTTTCATTGTTTTTCCTGGCCAAACTTTTAATCTCCTTCTATCTTTATTTTAAAAGAACCATTTCTTTATATAAATAGTTTTAGCTAAAACGGTATATCCTCATCAGTAAAGTCAACGCCTCCCCCTGCTTCCACAGTATCTGAAATTCCACCTTCTGCCCGGGGATTTTTTTCAATCTTGCATGAAGCAAACTCAAGACTTGGTGCCACAATATTTGCAATTATCCTGACAGCCGATCTCTTCTGTCCATCCTTGTCCTCCCAGCTATCCTGTGAAAGCCTGCCGTTTACCAGGACACGGTCTCCCTTGCCCAGGCTTTCGGCAATATTTTCGGCAAGTTTATACCAGGCAGTTACATTAAAGAAATCAACCTGTGTCTGCCATTCCCCTGAACTTTTGTCCTGTATGTTCCGGTTCACTGCAATCCCAAAACTCACAACAGCCGCACCACCCGGAGTAAACCTGAGTTCTGGATCCCTCGTCAGATTTCCAAGAATAGTAATATTGTTTACACTGAAAGCCATATTTAATCACCTTCTTATGATTAAAATATAATAATCCCCAAAATTATCCTTCACTTTTTACAACCATATGCCTGAGGACTCTGTCATTTATCCTGTTAACGCGTTCGACTTCCGGGATTATATCGCCTGTTCCCGTAAAATAGATAATAACGTAGTATCCGCTTTCTTGCTTTTTGATTGGATATGCGAGCCTTCTTACTCCCCATCTGTCAATATCTGAAATAGTGCATTTTTCTTTTTCCAGCAGTGAGGTTATTTTGGAAATTTCCTTTTCGGTTTCTTCTTCTTCAAGGGAAGCGTCAAAGATAATAACTAACTCATACTTTTTCAAATTCTCAATCCTCCTATGGACTAATTTTATAAATTAGGTTCCGCCCTGAGGGCAGAACAGAAAGATGAAATAAAGATATTTAATTTTTCACCTTAAATTGCCATATGGATATTATAACATTTAAGGTTATTTATCAATAATTTTTATCTGACCTGTCGTTATTCAGTGATATTGTCACCTTAGTCTTTTAAGGGAAAATGTCACCA
>JAFGDA010000220.1 GCA_016932375.1 Actinomycetota bacterium
ATGAGTACATAGATAATTATTATGACGAATACTGTAGATATAAGGACAAGGTATTTGGTAATGAATAATTACCGGGTATAGCTAAGGAAGAACTGTAATTATAATTTCGAAATTATATGGCACTTACCTGCTTTAATCCCTGCTGCGCCCGGCAGCGGCCTCCGTTTTCCTCTTTATAAACTTGAATATCTCCATAACTATAATAATGCTGAAGGCAAGGGCTGCAAGCAGCCCCCATTCCCCTATGGATACTGGAGACACTCCAAGGAGATTCTGCATAACAGGTATGTACATCGACCCTATATGAAGCCCCTGGGCCAAAATAACTCCCCCCACAAGCAGATAATTCCTGCTTACCGGGATCCTGAATGCCGAGGTCCTTTCAGACCTGCAATTGAAAAGATGGAAATTCTGGAGAAGCACCATCAGGAGAAGGAGGAGGTTCCTTGCTTCGCTTAGCTCCCTGCCGCTATTTGAAAGATAATACCAGGCCCCGATAGTCAATACACCCATAAAAAGGCCGGATACTGCCACCTGCTGGAACATCAACCTGTTGAATATCCCTTCCGAAGGTTTGCGCGGAGGCCTTTCCATCGCCCCGGGTTCCCCTTTTTCAAACGCCAGGGCAACATCCTGTATCCCGTTTGTTACAAGGTTCAGCCATAAGAGCTGTACCGCCACCAGGGCAATAGGCAGCCCGGCAAGAAGCGCAACTATGAACAGTATAACTTCGGTAACCCCTGTTGAGATTAAAAGATAAGTAACCTTGCGGATATTGTCATATGCGAACCTGCCTTCTTCTATTCCCGAAACAATCGAAGAGAAACTGTCATCGGTTATGATAATGGAGGCGGTATCCTTTGTTACATCGGTGCCGCTCCCCATTGCAACCCCGATATCCGCTTTTTTAAGGGCAGGCGTGTCGTTTACTCCGTCCCCTGTCACTGCAACAAAATTCCCAAACTTCTGGAATGCTTCAACTATCCTGAGCTTCTGGAGCGGGGCTATCCTTGCAAACACCTTCTTAAGCCTTATTTTATTTTCAAATTCTTCATCTTTATTTTCATTTTCCTCGTTTCCCGTGGAATATTTTTCAAGTTCAGCTCCGGTTATGACCTCTTCTTTTCCAGAAGCTATATCAAGCTCCCTTGCTATTGTAAGGGCCGTTTCAGGATTATCCCCTGTGACCATGATGACCTTTACTCCCGCTTTCCTCGATTTATCTATGGCGTCTGCAACATCGGGCCTCAGCGGGTCAATAAATCCGGCAATCCCGAGGAAATCCATACCAGCCAGGTCGTCTTTCTTAAGATTATCGTAATTTTCCATCTTCTTTATCCTGCCTTCCGCAAAGGCTATTACCCTGTAGCCTTCCGCTGCGAGCATGCCGGCACTTCTTTCCAGCTCCCCTGCATCGATATCTTCCCGCCTTCCGCCCTCTATAATTTTTCTGCACATCGGTATTATCACTTCGGGCGCTCCCTTTGAGGCAATCCTGTAAGAATTTTTCTCCCTGTAAATCCTGGCAGAAAACTTATTTTCAGATTCAAAAGGTATCTCTCCAAGGATTTCCGCGGTTTTCCTGATTTCTGCAGGATCCAGCCCGGTTTTATATACAAGGGCAAGGAATGCTATATCTACAGGATTTCCGCTGTACTCCCATGAATCTTCTGTCCCGGTGAGTTCCGCTTCATTGTCTATGGTTATGGCTCTTGCTATTCTCTCGAGGTGTTCTTTATCTTTCCCCGGGATCTTTTTCCCTTCTTCATCCAGTATTTCCCCGGTCCCGTCATAACCCTGTCCGGTAACTTCAAACCTTCTGCCCGAACCTGTAATGATTATTCTTGCGGTCTGCTTATTTACGGTAAGAGTGCCTGTCTTATCACTGGCTATAAGCGTACAGCTCCCGAGGCTTTCAACTGCAGCAAGCCTCCTGATTATGACATTCCGCATGGCCATCCTGTTTGAACTTATGGACAGCGCCACTGTTACAGCCACCGGCAGGCCTTCGGGAATCGCTGAAACCGCAAGGGCCACTGCAAGAAGGAATACTTCGAGGTAACCATATCCCTCTGATATTGCTATTACTGCAAGGATCACAGCACCGCCAAGGACAAACAGCCCTATTTGTTTTGCAAACTTATCCATTCTTACAAGCAGGGGAGGTTTTGTACCATACTCTGATTGCACCTTCTCCGCTATCTTTCCAATTTCTGTCTCTAGCCCGGTCTTTACCGCAATTCCCATTGCACGGCCCGTTGTCACCCTTGTGCCTGCAAAAACCATATTTTCACAATCGCTTAAAGGTTTTAATTCGTCTTCCTTTCTAATGGATTTCCCTACCGGGGCAGATTCCCCTGTCAGCAAAGACTCATCTATTGAGAGGTTTTTTGCCTGGATAAGCCGGATATCTGCAGGCACTTTATCACCTGACCTGAGCATGATTATATCTCCCGGTACAATGGCGGCGGCATCCAGGACCTTCTCCCTGCCATCCCTTATGACCCTTGCATAAACATGCAAATAATCCTGGAGCATTTCAGCGCTTTTTTCTGCCCTCCATTCCTGGTAGGTCCCGAGCCCGGTGTTAAGAGCGATAATGATAAATACGAAGATGGAATCCTTTATTTCCCCGATTGCCGCCGATACCGCCCCGGCTACAATAAGAATATATATAAGGGGGCTCTTTAACTGGCTTAAAATTATTTTCCATATATTTACAGTCTTCCTGCCCGGAAGCTCGTTTTTACCGTATTCCTCCAGCCTTTTTCCAGCCTCAGCGGTATCAAGCCCATCCCTTGAAGTTTTAAGCCGGTTTAATGACTCTTCAACTGTCAGTATCCTGCAATCAAGAGGTTTTTTGTTTTTTTTATCATTACCGCCCAACTGAATCTTTTCCTGCCATATTGTTAATATTTTACATCCGGGAATTTACCCTTTTATATTATTATCCAACATTATACTTATAATTTCACCCTTTAAGCCGGCAACACCTTTCCAGATACTTTTTAAACAAAGAAATTCACATCATTGAAAAATCAAAAAATAAGAGTATATTAAAAAATTGTGTATGCCTGGTTTAAATTTCCTGTTATATGGCTGCAATTTTAGCCAATATGAAATCTATAAATATTTATGGAAGAAAACCTTAACATATTTGCCCTGAACGGCATTGACAGGAAAATCCTTAAATTCCTGCAGAAAAACCTTTCCGGTATCTTCAATACAAAGACCAGGATATTAAAAAGCATAATCATTCCCCTTTCATTTTACAACTCGGTCAAAAAGCAGTATGACGGGCATAAAATATTCAAATATTTTATAGATAACCTTACGCTTGGAAATGCAAAAGACATCAATATTGCCATTTTTAACAGGGATATCTTCATTTCCCATCTTAATTTTATATTTGGCCTCGGCACCGCTTTCCCGAAGGCATGCCTTGTTTCCATAATCAGGCTCCACCCCCATTTCAACCTTGAATACTTCCAGAGGCAGCTTGAAAGGAGAAAACATGGAAAATTCCCGCTTTTTGTTAAAAAGCTTGACAGGGCTGAAAGCGCACTGTTCCATGAAAGGATACTTAAGGAGGTAATCCACGAGATAGGTCATGCCCTTGGCCTTCACCACTGCAGCAACCGCAGGTGTGTAATGTCCTTTTCAAATTCCCTCGAGGATACAGATTATAAGGGTAAGGAATTTTGCTCTATATGCAGAAACTCCATCTAATTGTAAATAATCCTTCAGTGTTTAAGTGTTTCCCCGGTAACCAGGAATTCTTTTTTTACCTCTATAGACCTCGGGTGTAAAAATTCAGCGGGTCAGGGGCTTAAGGAATGTTGCATATCAGGAACGTAAAGCAGTATCAGGATTACCCCCCGTTTTCATCCTCCTGCTTCTAATCATCAGGTAGATAAGTATTGCCGCAAGGTAAAGGCTGAATATTATAAGTGAGTAAACATATAAAAGCGGATTCTGCGAAGTATGGCCCTTAATCGCAAGCCCCATAATGAACATTAAAGGCACGCCAAGGGGCAGCGCTACCGCGCCCCCCAGTACGAGGTTTTCCGGGACATTCGATTCAGAATCAGGGTCTATTTCCCTGAGCAGCGCCATGCTGGTTGTAACTGTCCCGGTGAACTGCCCGTACAACCCGACTATATGCTCTATTATATAATTGTCATAGATCCTGCGGCACAGGTAAACAGTGTAAACAAGTGTAAATATACCACCTGCGGTGGTTATTATAACGATAGGTATCCAGTTTTCCTTCAGTGTCGCCATTGAAAGGGCGGCAATTGCGGCCACTATCATGAAGTCGAATGAACCTGCAGATATCCTCTGCAGTATGTAATTGTCAGGGTACTTTATGCGAAGCCAGTTTTTGCGCTTCAACCCGTTTAATATTACCCTTGTCAGTATTGCAAATATGGTTGCCACCACGAAGTGGAACCCCCATAGGAGGTCGGAAACGATGGCCCCGTATTCCCCGAGGGGAGCAAGCGCAAGTGAAACTCCCCTGAGCGTAAGGTAGGTTATAAGGTACACTGTACCAATTAAAGCGACCTGCACAGAGATGCTATCCAGTACCATAGTTTTTGGGATATTTTCGGTATGCTTTTCCTCGAGGTCATTCATTTTAAGCTGGATAACCTTTTTCCTGTCTTCCAGCCCCCATTGTTTCTTTTTCCTGACCAGGATATTCAGCAGGGGTATCCCGAAAATGATTGCCCACAGGAAACCTATCGTTGCGATAAAGAGCCCTATATTGCCCCCATCAAGGAGACCGTATTCTTCCCATGTAGTTCCAATGGAATATGCCTGGCCGGGACCCTGGGCAAACCCGAGGGGCAGCAATAACCCGAATGGGGGGAAAAGCCGCGGAAGGAATGTATATGCCATAACAAGGGATAAAATAAAACCAATTATTCCCTGGGTAAGATAAGAAGTCATTATTGCAAGACCCGTATTTACATTATCCCTTCGGTGATTGACAGGAACCGAGGGCCTTTCTTTTAAGGCAACTGATATGAAACCCACCGCCATAAGGTGATATATGATGTTTCCCAGCGTGTCGATGTCCAGCTGTATCCATCCCAATACTTCCGAGCCAAGGATGAGGCCGATAAATCCCCCTATTATGGATGTGGGGATAAGGAACCTTTGAAGAAATCCAATTTTCCGTTTCAGCACTATTGCAACAACCAGGAAAAGTGATAAAAAGATAAATTCCTTAACGGGGACCCATATTTCTTCCATAAGAATTTGCCTTTCAGGTAGAGGTATGGTGACTTAGAGTGGGAGACGTGAATGGAGCTTTTTTTGTTTCAATTGTTATATAAACCGGTATTATGATTGTTTCTTCCATATACTCCTATTATATAATCCGTCATTAGTGGTATAATCAAAATAATTGTCAGGATAATATCACACTTGTATTAGATTATATAAAGGATTACCCATAATAGATACCATATATTTTAAAATATTTTTCGTTATTGCAAGTTATCTCCTGGGTTCTGTACTGTTTGCCTACATAATGGCCGCGATATACGGAAGAAAAGGTGATAAAAAAGATTTAAGCAGGATCGACAGGCCGGGTACCGCTGGCGCCGGAAGGCAGTATGGGATAAAAGCCGGTCTCCCAACCCTGATTTTCGATGTGGGCAAGGGGGCTGCCGTTCCCCTTATAGGCAGGGCCATTGGCCTTGACCCTGTCACCATTGCATTTGCATGCGTTGCAGTACTGGTGGGCCATAACTGGCCTATCTGGTTCAGGTTCAGGGGAGGAGGCGGCCTTGCCACCGGGATGGGTATTGCCGGCGTGCTTGCACCGGTACCATTTTTTATAACCCTGGGGATTGCGCTTACTGTTGCATTTTCCTATAAATATACACTGGGTAAAAGACACAGGGTAAACCCTAATGTGGTCGGCGGGGCCTTAGGATCCTTTCTTATGCCCATATTTGCCTATATATTTGACAGGCCTGCAGTCACTGTCTTTTTATTCATAGCGATTTTCCTTATTATCCTAACCAAGGGGCTGGTCCTTCACTTCATGTACAGGAATGTTGCCACTGCCAACCGCTTCTGATAAACCTGTGCATATTATAAATCATAAGGTCAAAGTTCCTATTACCTTATAATTTAACCATGGAAATATTTTTAGAAGTTTTAACTGCCGGACAACAAAAAATTCTGGAATCTTAATTTTCAGTTATTAAAACATCATAACAGGCAGAAACAAGTCATTAAGTTAATGCTTTTGTATCGCTATCTACAGGAAAGATTTCCATTCCTTTTATCTGCATGAGGGTAATGGCTGTCATAGCAAGTATCTCTACCGGAATACATCCCCTGGAAAGGTCATTAAGCGGCATGGGAGAGCCCTGGATTACTGAACCATAATACTTGGCTTTGGCCAGTCTATGCACCGCCTTTATACAGATATTGGTGGAATCAAGATTTGGAAAGATAAGTACATTGGCACTTCCTGCCACTTCACTATCCCCACCCTTGGCTTCTGCCACTTCTGGTACTACGGCAGCATCAAATTGAAGTTCTCCGTCTATTTTCATATCAGGTTCTATCTTTTTCACTTTTTCTATTACCCTGTTTATCTGATCTATTTTCTCTCCTATAGCGCTGCCTTTCGTTGAATATGACAGCATAGCGACCTTTGGTTCACTGCTGAACAGGGCTTTTGCGGTCTGGTAGGAAAAAAGTACTATGTCAATCATCTGGGCTTCATCAGGATCCGGGATCACTGCAGTATCTGCAAACAAAAACTGGCCATCCAGGCCAAAGGGGCAGTCTGGTACTATCTCTACAGCAGCTCCAGAAAGATATCTTTTAGGGTTACCGGTACCTATTACCAGGAAAAAGATTTATCGGCTTATATATTAGATCACAAATTCATTCTTGACTTGATATTATACCAATTCTATAATACGAACATATGTTTGTGTTATACGGGAGCAATAAATGCCTGCAAACCAAAACGGTTTTTCAAGTTCCCGGGCACTGGCAAGAGAGTTCAGGATATTTTTTAAAACCACGCTAAAAAAAATACAGGGAAAGCAAAATCCGCCACAAAAATAGCAAGAAAAAGAACGTTTATAAAATTGACTTTCATTATCATGATAACAGACAGCCGTATTTTTTTTATAATTCAACAGGAGGTATTAACATAAAAGTGGAAGTTAAAACATTTCCGGATACAACACTTGCCTATATCCGGCATGTAGGTTCCTTACAAAGATAATCCGGCAAATTATAGCAGGCTTAATCTTTCAAAATAATATATAATATTTTCAATCAAATGAAACGGGCTGGAGGAGTGCCTGTAACTGCAGGGGGAAAAAAATAAAGGTATTTGAGATAAAGAAAAATCAATTTTAGAGAAATAAGAGGTTTTATGAAAAGAGCAACATTTCTAATTACCTTCATTGCAGCATTATTGCTGGTTTTATTTAATATAAGTTCATGCGTTTGTGGGAAGATACCATCAAGTTTAGCTAAAGGAGAGGAGGATGCTGCAGATATAAATGAAGGCGTGGATGAAAGCCCTGAAATTGAAATAGAAGAAGAGGATGAAAAAGATAATGATGCGCAGGCCGGCGAACAGGCCGGCACGGCATCTGAAGATGAGCCTGCTTACGACCTGCTTTACAATCCTCCGGAAGGCGGAAGCCCTGAAAATATCGGGAAAATTATATTCTGCTCAGAGTCTGAAGAAACAGAAGAAAACGGGGATTATTACCTGTATTCAATTAATCCTGATGGTTCAGGAATGACAAGATTGCCGTTTTTTGGCAACTGGATGTGGCATCCTGCATGGTCGCCCGAGTACTCAAGAATAGCGTATTCGGCAAACCCCGGAAACACAGATAAAATTTTTATAATGGCTGCCGACGGTAGTGAAAACAGGCAGCTTACATTCGGTGAGAGCCGTGACAAGTTTCCAACCTGGTCCCCGGATGGAAAAATGATTGCATACATATCCTATATTGATGGAACCCCAAACCTTTCTGTTATTGATATTTACGGAAATAATCAAAAGCAGCTTACTTTTGTGGAAGGAGAGGATACTGTGGTGTGGCCAGGTTACTCCCCGGTAGAAGATGCCATAGCTTATACCTATAATTCAGCAGAAGAAGGGATAGGCGCAAGAATAATTGTGGTAAGAAGCGACGGGACAAAAATTGTAGAGCTCCCTGCCCCTGGTAATCCAGAAGCCCATTTTTCCCACCCCGGCTGGTCCCCTGATGGAAAGGTTCTCTATTTTCTGTCAAACCAGTCAAGACATGTAGAGATCTGGAAGATAGATTATTACAAGCTTATACATAACCTTACTGCAGCAGAGGATGATAAATATGATGATTTAGGGCTTATGCAGTTAACTGACCTTTACGGCAATGGTGTGGCAGCAGACTACAGGCCAAGGGTATCCCCTGACGGGAAAAAGATTGTATTTTGCGGAGGATGTGCCGAAGCGCAGATTTCAGGCTTTAACCTTATTACAATAAATACTGATGGGACAGGTATTACAAATATAACTGATTTTACAATAGACGCTTGTGAATGGCCCGACTGGTAGGAATTTTAGAGCATAAGGGATAAATATTCACATAAATAATAATAATAATAATAAAAAGGTTTTTCCTTTTATTATTTTAATATTTTTTTTGATATTTACTATATTTTCATCAGCATCCTGCAATATAACTTCAGATAACGGTATCGCAAAAGATAGCGGCAGTGTCATATCGTTACTTGATAGCCTGCGTTTTACCAGGGTAAATAAAGGGGATTATTTATTGCCGCTTTTTTCTTCAGCAGTTATCCTGCTTGCATCTTCGGCCTTTTCCTCGTCCTCCATTGTAAACTCATCTTCATAATTAAGGTATTTTTTGGCCAGAGGGTGGTTGAACCTCTTCCACATTACCCCGCCGAATATTGTCCCGACAGGGAAGAAAAATACCATGGTAACTACAAGCACAGCTCTTCCGAGAGGAACCGCAAATGCCTTCCTCTGGTATAGCCCTATAAGCTCTGCAATATAGAGTGCAGGGCCTAAGAGTGAAAAAAACATTTTAAACGGGAAACCAGCAAGCCCGCCTGCAAAATCGGAGATTGCATCCATTGTAAAAGGTTCCTTAAGGTAGTCCATTGCCATCCCAAAAGGACCCCATGCGAATCCTGAAAAAAGTGACATACCAAGAAGTATTGCCAGCACCCAGCACAGAATCAGAGGTCCTTCTACCTGTTTTTTACCGATTTTTAATTCTTTTTTTGTCATTTCCGTCATTTTTATCATTCCTTTCTCTTCGCTTAAAGACGCTAAACAGGATTAAAAAACCCGTTGTCCTTAAGGCTTTTTATTTTATAAATAAATCTCTATAAATATTTCTTTTTTATCTTTTTGTCTGCTTTTAATCATTCTTATTAAGAGTTTTCAATAATATTGAATTTTTTTATGCCACCTGCATGATATGGAATATGGTACAGCATGGAAAATTTTTACTCCAGGCTTTTTATTCTTCCCAGCCCGGAAATATCCTGTGTTATATCAGGCGTCCCCTTATAGTAAACATTGCCGGCGCCATTTATTTCTACATCCAGTTCACCGGACACATTGACCGTGGCGCTTCCCAATCCCGATATCTCTACTTCGCACCTTTCGCTTTCAAGGTCTTCCGCGTCATATTTGCCGGACCCGTTTATCTCCACCCTATGGTTTGAGGTTCTGCCAGATAATTTTATATTACCCAGGCCCGCAACATTTGTCTCGATGCTTTCCGCTTCCATATGAAAGTCAATGTCTCCTGAGCCGCTGATATCAAACCTGATCTTATCCGTCTCCATATTATCACAGTCCATATCTCCGACCCCCGATAGTTCTATCTGTTCAAGATCCATGACAGTCAGGTGTATCCTTATATTGGAAGTAGGAGCGATACTGAAACCCCTTTTATAACCAATGTACAGTTCGCGCCCTTTAACTCTTGTTTCTATGAGAGGGATTATATTATCATCCGCCTCTATTTCCAGCGATTCTTCATCTCCCTGCTCTATTATAAGGTTTCCCATTCCTGAAAAATTGACTTCATCAAAACCTGATACCTCCCTTTCCTCGGTCTCAATATCCCCGGAGCCCCTGACAATCCCAATTGTCCATCTGCATGAAGTCATGGTAAGAATTAATACCCCGGCAATACCCACCAGGAAAATAGCTTTTACCCATTTCCTGCTTTTAAATCTTTTTAATATCCTCTCCTTCATTTTATAACCCTTCCTTCCACTTAAATTAATGTGCAAACCGTCTGATAATTTTTACCTGTATTTGTTTTGGGATATTTTTCCAGGCTCACAACCATTCCTTTCATTTGATTCTAATTACTTTTCCATTCTTTAAAGCTTATTAATTTTGTTTATAGTTTTTGCTGTCTGCTTCCCCGGATTCTTTTACAGTGGTTTATAGATTAACTATATTTATTATCCCGATTCCTGATAACCTATAACAATATCACCTGATACAGTATTTACAGAAATGTTGAGATCCGGATCACCAACAGATCCCTCAAGATCCCTGCTGCCGGAAGAAATTATCTTTAAAGGAAAACCGTACCTTATCTTTCCTGAAACCGTATTTATTTTTATACCAAATTCCGCATCCTCCGGCAGTTTTATCTTTACATTTCCCGAAGTAGTCTCAAGCTCCATATCGCTCACAGCATCCTGCTCAATAAGAATATCTCCCGAAACAGTTTTCATGGAAATGTCTTCATTTTTATTCCCCCCTGTTACGCTGATATCACCCGAGGTGCTTCCCGCATCCACATTGCCTGAATAATCGTTTATGGTTATATCCCCTGAAATGGACCTTGCTTTTATTTCCTGTGCATATAGCCTTTGCGCTTTTATTTTCCCTGAAACAGTCTCCACCTCAAAATTATCAGCCCTGGTGTCCTCCATTGTAACATTTCCGGATACTGTCTTAAGTTCCATCCTCTCCAGTTGAACCTGTGGGACATATACATCCATGGTTGTCC
>JAFGDA010000032.1 GCA_016932375.1 Actinomycetota bacterium
ATATTTCAGCTTTTCGTAGTTTACCCAGTTGACAGTACCGCTTTTTTGAAATTTACTTGAATCAACCAGGCATATTGATTTTGCTGCGATTTTAAAAAACTGCTCTTTCATTTTAATGTTTTCTGGAATATAAGCATCAAGCACGCCTGCATTCCAGGATATTCCGGCCGATGAGAAAAAAAACTTATCTGCAAAAATATTACTGATTGAACACTCGGCAATACTCCCGACCATCCCGGCTATTTCCTTATTTACAATTCCCCCTGTGCTGATTACATCTATATTTGAACTGTTTGCAAACAATGGCAGTAATAGTATTGAATTTGTAATTATGGTGAGTTTTATGTCAATCTTTTTTATTTCTCTTGCCAGGTAATGGACTGTGGTTGATTCATCCAGTACGATGGTTTCATTTTCTTCTATCAGCTTTACTGCTTCCTTTGCAATGGCAGTTTTTTGTTCTTTGTTTATATCGTATCTCTTATAATAATTTCTTTCGAATTTGTTTCCCTCTAATGCCCTAAGCCCTCCATAATATCTTTCAATTTCCCTGTTTTTATCGAGGATATCCAGGTCCCTGTAAACAGTTGGTATGGAAATGCTGATTTTTTTAGAGATTTCCTCTACTGAAATATCCTTATTCTCCCTGATAATTTCTACGATTTTTTTACGTCTTTCATTTGTATTCATATGAGTATTGATAATTTAGTAATAATTTGGCTTTTATATTTGATAATTATATATAATTTATGATAAATTGCAAGGATTAATTTAAAATTGCTGCCATCCAAAATCCTGTGATAAAGTTTTGTTTTTATTGCTATCAGGAACAAATTGGGGATACCGCTTTTATTATCAGCGGGTGCAGCGGATCCATGCCGTATGTTCCTGAAGAGGAAAGCGGGTTTTATCATTACCTGATAATTGATTTTGGAAAAGACAGCTGGAACTACAGGGCTTTTAAACCAGATGGGAAACTTCATCAGGAAGAGCTTTCCAAAAACCCCGGGATATATTTTGTTGATAATGATTTTAGAAATTATCTTACCGAAAATTATAATAGGCTTAATATAAGAAATGATGCAGGTCCGCTTGTCGAGAATATAGTATTTAGAAGAATCAGCGGGGATGCGGCAAATATTATTTTTTTAAGAACCAAAACCGGCACAGAAGTAGATTATGTCTTATTTTTAAAAGAAAAAACAATACCGCTGGAAGTGAAATTTGCAGTATTTAAGATTCCTGTTATTCCCAGGAGTTTTATCAGCTTTATAAAATATTTTAAACCAGACCATGGATTGATTTTGACTAAAGACTATTGGGGTAAAACAAATTTCAATGGTACAAAAGTGTTATTTGCACCGGTATATTTTTTTAGCATAAAAACAGGCTCTTTATCAATTTTTATAATTCTCAAGTGCCATTTTTACAGCACCTTCAACCGGTTTTAATACCGGTTCCCTGATAATGATTTTTTTATATTTATCCTTCAATGCCCGGACAAATATATCCTTAAAATATTCCCTGCATTTAAAGAGGCCCCCTACAAGAACAAGGTCAAAGGACTTATCGGCAATTGCCAGCTTATTTACAACAGCCGATACCGAAAGCAAAACCTCTTCTGATGCCTCCTTTAAGATCCTGATACTTAACTTATCCCCTATTTCGGCAGCATCACATACGACTTTAGCAATGGATGAGATATCCTCCTTGCCGGTTTTTTTACCATATGCCCACTCGACAAGGTCAGGCTCCGAGCTCAAGCAGAGGTGCTTTAATACCATAGTAGATAATTTTGTTTTTTCTCCCCTGCCGTCGTATGCTTTCATTACCGCCCTTAAGGCTTTTATGGCAATATTATATCCGCTTCCCTCATCGCCAAGTATATAGTCCCAGCCATCGGAGCTTGCTTCCCTGCCCGATTCATTTATGCCATAGCAGTTGGCGCCCGTCCCTGCTATAACCATTATCCTGTTTTTATTATCACTGCCTGCTGCAAGGCCTATCCTTGTGTCATTGCACAGGATGACCCCGGAAACATCCAGGATGGGGGCAAGCTTTTCATTCAGGATAATTTCCCTGTAGATTTCCATATCTTTACCGGTGTCATTTCCGGCCATGCCGAAGCATGAGCTTACAATCCTGTAATGGTCAATATTGTCCAATTTTCTTAGTGCACCAAATACTGCAGCATTTATGTTTTTTATTGATTTGCCCAATCCAATGCTTTTACAGTTACTGGAGCCTGTCATGTATTCGGATAATACATTTCCCTTCAGGTCTGCAATAATTGCGGTAGTTTTTGTTGCCCCGCCGTCCACTCCTAAAATATATTTACTCTCTGGTGCCACCTATAATCCCACCTACTATATCTTTGCCAGCTCATATTATACAGAAACTTATTAAAATATACTTGGTCTTCACGGTAGGTTATTTCCACTTACCCGGGAATCCTGATAGGATAATTTCCATATTTTTTTACAGCTTCTATATATGCGGTAACATTCTCCCCGGGTATATCATCATGCAGGCTATGGTCAGTCGCAATAATATAACGTCCCCCGGGGGCCCCTATACGCAGGCATTCAAGCGCTTCTTCAATTACTTCGTCAGGAGTGCCGGATACCATTACGGTCTTGTTATTAACATTCCCGATCGGGCAGAGCCTGTCACTGTATTTTTTCTTTATTATCCCGAGGTCCATCGTCGCAGCCTTTTCAACCGGATGATATCCATCTATCCCCGTATCCACCAAATCATCCAGAACATCCCAGAGTTTTCCATCGTTATGCATAATTACCGGAAAACCCAGATCTTTTAATGCCTTCACTATCTTTCCAAATGGCCCGATAAAATATTTTTTAAGGTGCATGGGGGATATCAGCAGCGAATCTGACGCACCCCAGTCATCTGCGAGAAGCAGCGCATCGATCCCTTTTATTCTTGCTACTTCACCTGCTAATTTAATTGTCCATTCAGTATAAGCATCGCAGATTTCTGTTATCAGCTCAGGTTCCTCTATAAGAAAATAAGAGAATGTTGTTATATCCATGAAATACCAGTACAACATTGTTACAGGTCCAAGAAAACATGGTACTATGGCAATATCATTTTTGTTGGCGGCTATGGCATCCTTTATCTGTTTCATCCGCCATGGTTCCCTGTAATCCGGCATTTTATATCTTTTCCAGTCCCTGCGGCTCTTTATTGGGTTGTCTATCTGAACCATTACAGGCCAGCCCTTTTTTATATACGTGACACCCCAGTCATCAGTAAAAGTATCCCCGGCTGTCTCAAAGAATTCAAAGCCACAATAGCCGCCTGTAAATACAGGCACTCCGTCAATTCCTAACTTATTTGCAAGTTCTACAATAACCCCGCCATCATAGAGGACAGTTTTTTTACCAATATATTTATCCTGGAGTTTCGGGCTGAATAAAAATTCAAATATCGGGACCCTGTCGGGTATGCCTCCCTTTAATGCTGTAATGAATCTTTCTCCTGGTTTCATAATAATCTATCCCTTAAAAAATTATAATTCCCTTCACTATCGAATCCTGAAATGGTAAGATTTTTCAACAGTATGCACAAATAAGTTCAACCGGATAACTCTTTTTGTGCTGCTGAGAAAATCCTTGATATCTCCTTCATTTTGTCTTCCGGTACTGGTTCTACCTTTCTCTTATTCCTGATTTCTTCCATCTTGCTGATTGCAATGTCTTTTGCTGATTTCCTGTTTTTACCGCTCCAGGTATCCCAGCTGTCCCTGTTAAATATATAAGGTATAAAAACTTCGTTCCTGAATTCCTTAACGGTATTGGGATGGGCAAGGAAGTTACCCCCAATCCCGGCCTCATTTATTAATTTCAGGTTAATTGTCTCCTCGCTGACCTTAAAGCCCCTGAAGTATCTTTTCAAATATGACAGGTATTCATTATCCAGTATCAACTGGGGTATTGAACCGCAGCTATCTGCGCCTTTTATTCCCTGATGCCCCAAAATATCAGCCCCGGCCTGTATCCCCTGAAATGCCGTCACCCCTTTTTCGAAACCATTTTGGAAGTCATACAGGTTTGAGTCGGTTAAACCCAAATTTACGCCCACTGACCTGAATCCATAAGAACGCGCCACCTGGACCAGTCCAGCCGCAAGAAGGCCCTGTTCGGGAGAGCCGAAGCTCATGTTCCCTGTTGCCATGTCCATGCAATGAGGAATGCCCCAGTAGGTTACCGGGTTCCCGGGGTTCAAAACCTGTGAAATGATAATCCCTGCAAGGATTTCGGCATTTTCCTGTGCTATTGTTCCGGCAATGGTTACAGGTGCAGTAGCCCCCTGCATAGCCATCGGGCCAAACCCTATTGGTAACCCTTTCCCTGCAAAGAGTTTCAGGATCTCGATTCCTTCATTTGTAAACTGGAGCGGGCTTATTGCTTCGATGAAGCACTCGCAAAACGGGTATTTTTTTAATTCTCCCTGCCCGTCCCTGATTATCTCCATTATTTCCAGTATATACTTTACTGTATCCCCGTTATTTAGCCAGAATGCAACCGGTTTATCAGTACTATTCAATAAATCTATTGCCACCCTTATATCCCTTATTTTAGGATCTATATCGCCCGGCACCACAAGGGGACCGACTATGTCTATATTTTCAAGATTGGAAGCAACCGTGGCCGACAGCATCAGGTCCCCGGTTGCCGGTTTTCTTCTTTCATCTATTTCCCAATCATAAAACATGAATTGTCCCGAAGATGACAGTATATTTGTTTTTCCATAACCAAATTCAGCCCTCTTCCCAAGGTCCCTTCCATATAAGGTAAACTTTGAATTAGCCAGAGAAATATATTTATATATTATTTCTTCAGGAAATTTTGCAATCCTGTCTTTAAAATCTACCCTGATATCATTTTCTGCCAGGATCGCCAGCATTCCGTCATTATTTATCCTGACTCCTGTATCATTTAGGATACAGGCCGATCCATCTTTAATTTTTCTGATCTCATTTTCACCAAGAATTTCCAGCCTGCTGATTTCACTTTTTATCATAATACCTCGTTATGCCTCATTAATCCGGCCTCGCTTCAAATTAAAATCAAATCGATATCCAGCATATCACAAAGGGCTTTTAAATCTTCTATTACATCACCATGAACCCCAATATGATGGTGCCCGGCACCATTCTCAATCAGCTTGTTTAATAAATCTCCTGGTTTACTGTCCAGAATAACTTTTGCAGGATTCCCGATTGTGAACATACCGGTTTCAACGGCATTTCCTCTATACGAGACAATCCTGTATTTACCCCTTACTTCACCGATCCTTGCAAAGGTAACTCTCCCCGGTTTCAACGGGAATTCAACAGCCACCCCTGCGTTCCATGCCCTGCCGGGCCCGGCGTCTCTGTGCAACCTGTATATAACTTCTTCTTCTGTTTTTGCGAGTGCCGTTGCGGCTGCCCCACAATGATAATAGCATGCCTCTCCTGTATCATTGTCAACCCTGAGTAAATCACCAAGATACACCTTATTACCTGTCAGCTGGCTCAGGATATACATAGATATTGCGCCTGCAGTATCAGCCTCGCATGCACTGACTATATTCTCATCAGACAATCTTGAGAGGGAAAAACAGGGAGATACCATACCACAATCCTTGAAATCGGGCCAGCACCTCACCGCCAGGGCGCCGAGGTCATATTTGCCCACCAGCTTCTTTATTGCAAGGTAAATATTTATTGATTCCTTTAAAACATTATCCGGAACATCCATAACCTGCTTCAGGTTAATCAGCTCCCCTGTACTTTTTTTAGTGCCATTCAAATTCTTCAACTCATTGAGGACCTCTACCATGCTTATATGCTCCACTTCCGGGCCAATTTGCCGCATCATCTCCAGTTCATGAAATGAAGTATCCAGCATTCCCGGACATCTATCTCCTATTACACCGACCCTCAATAGCTTAAGTTTTTTTATTGTTTCTGTTATTTTCAATATTCTTGATAGCTTTAATAAGCCTTCTTCAGAATCAAAATCTTCTGTAATAATCTTTACCTTTTTACCGATCTTGGTAAGTACCCCGCCATTTTGCATGGTTCCCACCAGTGTCCCCACAGCTATACTCCTGTTATCACCCAAATCGGGAGGGGACCAGAAAACAACCGGACAGTTTGTGAATTTAAGTGCATTAATCAGGAAATTATCCTGTGTCCATGTGCCGGCAATAACAAGGCATAAATCTATATTCTTTTCACTAAAATATATGCCGGCATTCCTGGCAATTGTGTTATTGCTTATTGGTTCATCGAATACAATTTTATCAATATTCAATCCATCTATTACTTTCAAAGCCAGGTTTAGCAAATTCCGGGGAACCTCTTTATTCAGGGTATCATCACCGGTAGCTATAATGCCCACTCTAAGTTTAATATCCATATTTCTCCTCATTCCCGGCTTATTTACCGTAACCTACAATAAGCCCTTTTATTAGAAAGTTCTGGCCCATCAAATAAAGTACTGCCATTGGCAATGTAGCTATAATCAGACCGGCCATTATCACGGGGACATTGACATTATAGTGTGTTTTAAAAACTGCCAGCCCCACCATAAGTGTTTTCATCTTTTCGTTCGGTAGCAATATCATTGCCACAAATAACTCGTTCCAGATCCAGACTGCATTAACGATTATATTCGTAAAAATAGCCGGTTTCGAAAGGCCCAGTACTATTAACCGGAAGACCTGGAATGTCGAACAGCCATCAATAACCGCAGCTTCAATAATCTCTGTGGGAATCGTCCGGAAAAAATTTGTAAGCAAATAAACCGAAAACGGCAAGATCAATCCTGTATATACTATTATCGCCCCGGCATACGTGTTAATAAGCCCGATTTTTGACCACAGGACCACGATTGGCAGTATTATAACTGCGGGAGGTATTACCATTAAAGATATTATGGAGCTTAAGATTCCATTTTTGCCCCTGAATTTAAGCCGTGCGAAAGCATATGCCATCAAACTGGCAAAAAAAGTTGCCAGGACCGTTGATCCAAAAGTAAGGATTGCACTATTCTTGAACCATAATAGAAAACGGCCCTTGAAGGCTTCCCCGAAATTTAAAAAGTTGAATGGAAAACTGATAGCCCAGATGTTATTCAAATACTGGCCCTGGGTTTTTACCGACGTTATAACCATAAAATAAATAGGGAAAAGCACGCTTATGCATATAATAACTATAAGAAGATGCTTCCACAGGCCGTTTATAAACGAGCTTAAATTGGTTTTACCTGACAATTTAGATCCTGTATTACTCATAGCCGCTTTCCCTTCTGTTTCTTAGCCTCATCCAGATAAATATCAGCAGGGATGTAAAGATTAATAAAATTACAGCTGCAGTGGTTGCATAACCCATGTTATTGAACCTGAATGCATTCAGCCAGATGTAAAACTCAAGAATATAGGTGCTTGTTCCCGGCCCGCCCCATGCAGTCATTACAAAAACATAATTAAACACCCAGCTAAACATCATGATTGCCTCTATTACGATATAAAACTCTATAATGGTACCGAGCTGAGGTATGGTTATATATCTCAATACCTGCCACCAGTTTGCCCCATCGAGCCTGGCAGCTTCAAAAATTTCCTCGTTTACAGAACTTAATCTTGCCAGGAAAAGAATTACCCCGAAGCCTATTTCCTTCCAGATAATAACAATCATTATTGTATACAGCGCAATTTTCGGGGACCCCAGCCAGTTAAGTGCAGCAAAGTCCAAGTGAAGGAACCTTAAAACCGTATTTAATATGCCATTCAATTGAAAAATATAGGTAAAAGCTATTCCCACTACCGGAATAGCCAGTATGTATGGCAAAAAAATCAGGCTCCGGTAAAACTTCCAGCCCCTTATCCTGTCAAACAGGATGCTGGATATCAGTATGGACAGAAAAACCAGGATAACGGGAACAATCAGGACCAGCAATGCATTGTGTTTTATAGCTTCAATAAAAGGCTTCTCAGTAAGGATCAACCTGTAATTGGACAATCCGACAAAGCGGTCTACCTCATCTGCGGTTTTGGCAATCCTCATAAAGCTCAACTGGATTACCCTTGCAATTGAAAACAGGAATACAAAGGCCATTACAGAAATACCCGGAGAAAGGTACCATGCTGCTTCATTTTTACCAAACCATATCCTGATTCTATTCATAATTTTAGCCCTGTTTTTAGATAATTACTGTAATGGCCTGCGCCACAGTTGAATCTCCACCGGCAGGAGCCGGAGCTTCTATTGTTATTGCCCTGAGCAGATACCCATGCACTAAAGTACGTGGAACTCTGCCCTTCGGTTCTTTATAGGAGTCTGGATTATATCCGGACAGCCTATCAACTGAAGCCTGGTGGTTTAACGGCATACTAAAATTCTTCTATCTTTCAATTATTCTGCTGAAGACATCCAATCCTTAAAGGCCTGCACAAGTGTGGGATTATCATTCTGCCATTTCTCAATAAACTCCTGTGCTCCTTCAGCAGCTTCATCAGGAGTCGTGCTTCCCGTCCACATAAGACTTGTGAAAGGATTTACGATTTCCGCTTCAAACTGTGTTGGGTAAAGGTACTGGTACCATGGACCTGATTTATTTATCATCCAATCCAGTACCTTTTTATCGACTTCGGATGTTATGAAACTTTCATCAAATTGAAAAGTCGGGGCAATCGCATATGCGCTCTCATACATGGCCTGGACCCTGTCAGCCCTGTGCATAAATTTAAAGAATAAAGCTGCTTCCTCGGGATTCTCTGCAAGGGTGGGTATACCAAGTACCTGTACAGGTCCCCCAACCGTATCGGCAAGATCACCTGTCCCGATAACGGGGAACTTCATAACACCAACTTTATCGGGACCCATCTGCTGTTCCCACCTGACCAGTTCAGGCTGGGTTGTCCATGTTGTAGCTGCCAGTTCCCTGACAAACAACTCATGGCCCTGATAGTGGTCTATGGAAGTTATGTCTTCGTTAAACATTCCCAATTTCACCATTTCATCAAGCTTATCCCAGTAAAACCTGTGCCCTGGATCCGTGTATTTTTCTTCCCCGATAACCGGTTTCCAAAGGTCCAGGATGGAATCATATTCCTGGGCACCCCAGAAGCTCATAAATTCACCGCCATCGTAATTATCCTTGTCGCCTGCTCCAATAAGCGGGATGCCTATAGCTTTAAGCTTTTCTGAAGCATCCACCCATTCATCCCAGGTGGCTGGGGGGTTATCAGGATCCAATCCGGCCTGGCTAAAAAGTTCTTTATTATATACACCGGCCATACCTATTGCATAAAATGGAAAACCATAAACATCACCTTTGTAGGTGGTATACAGCTTTGCCATCGGCCATAATTGATCCAGTTCCTCCTGCGTAAAGAATTTACTGAAAGGCTGGACATTACCTAAAAATGCCTGCTCGAGGCACCATATTCCTCCAAAGAAGAACTGTATATCGGGGACATCCCCTGCTTCTATCGCTGCCTGGAACCCGGCAAATACCTGCTCGATGGACTGAAGGGTAGTCTCAACATCTATATTTGGATACTCTTCCTCAAAGAGAGCAACGGTCTCTTCCATCCAGGGTTCCAACCCCTGCGCTTCCGTTTCTCCCCACCACCAGATCCTCAAGGTTACCTGTTCTTCTCCGGATGCAGCAGGTCCGGATTCTTCGGCAGCGCTTTCCGTTTCTGCAGTTTCTTCAGCAGCTTCCCCTGCTGTTTCTCCTGTTGCTTCTTCAGCCGGTCCATCTTCCCCGGTTTTACAACCTGAAAGCGGGAAGGCCAGCATCATGGCGGTAAACAACAGTGTCACCATAAACCACATCATTGATTTTTTCATTTTAAGACCAAAATTCATTTTTCTACTCCTTATAGCATTTACTTTTTAAGTAGTATTTAGTAAATTCTGTTTGAGATTTGTTTTTATGTGAGCAAGGCTTTAAAAGTTCATCATATAAACAAATCTCACTGATATGTTATGTTCATATTCCCCCTTTCTGTTCAATATCCTTTGCTTTCTACTTTTTTTTTCACCATCCTTTCTTTTTCATTCACTAAAAATATACAGGCAATATTGGTTTTGATATTTTGTGTTAATCGAAACCGGATAAATCTTTTTTATTTTTTAATACAAAACAACCCTCATATCATTTATAATCAATTCTTTTTTCTATTTTATATGGGAACATATCCATCAACAGGAATTCTATAGCCTGACGCGAGGCCCCCATTATTCCAACATTCTCACCAAGTGAAGACAGCTTGATTACCGGTGATTTAAAAGGGACCGCTTTTTTTATTCGTTCGATGATTGGCTCAACGAATAATCTTTCAGTTCCCGGAAGGTTGCAGATATCACCACCAAGGACAATTACCTGGGGATTCTGGATTAGTATCAAATTAATTATTCCAAATGATAAGAAATTAACAATTTCAGTTATAACCTTATTTGCAATCCTGTCTCCCTTTATCGCCGCTTCACATATAAATGAAGGTTCGATTTTATCAATATCGTTTTTTATGATATCCATGATTATGGTTTTTTTACCGCTCCTGATCTCTTTTATGGCCCTGGTCCTTAAACTGTGTATGGAAGCCGAGCTCTCCAGGTAACTATCTTCATTTACCCCGGAATTAAAATCATCGGGTTTCACAAATATATATGCAATTTCTCCGGCTATCCCCTGTGTGCCCTTAAAAAGATTGTTATCGGAAATTATCCCGGCACCTATTCCCTTGCTTACTTCTAAAAAAACAATATCCTTGTGCTTCCTTCCTTCACCGTAGTGCTTCTCGCCAAGGGCAGATAATATTACATCATTTTCTATATATATGGGAATATTGAATTCCCTGCCCAAAACATTTTTAAGCCTTAAATCCTTCCAATCCTTATAAACAGGAGAGTCAATAATCTTTCCCGAGTCTTCCTCTATCCTTGCAGGGACCCCAATACAGATAGCTTCGATCTCAAGTTTTTCAATTTTATTGTTTTCCCTGATCTCTTTTAAAATTTTATTTATTTCATTAATAATCTTCTTTAATATATCTTTTTTGCTCGAGAGGCTTATACCTTTGAATTTTTTAACGATATCTCCATTAAAATTCGTTATTGCAGTCATCATTTTTTCTTTACCCAGATCTATCCCGATCACATAGCTTTTCTTTGGATTTATCATTAGCTGGATCGGCCTTTTCCCGCCTGAAGTTATTTTCTTTTCAGTTTCAATCACGTATTTCTGCTCAATCAGCTTATCAATAATCCTTGAAACCGTAGGTTTGCTTATCCCTAGGTCCCTTGCTATCTGTGCCCTTGAAGTTATCTTACTTTTCCTGAGATGATCAAAAATAATTGAGATGTTTATCTTATTCTGTAAACTTGAATCCACGATATCGGTAAATTTAAGGGACTTTTTCATTTTATATTAGTTAGTGACTGTTACTTACTAAAGAATTTAACAAAAAATACTCTTCCTGTCAATATCATTTCAATCTGCATCATTGAAGGATTAAGTGATATATTAAACAATACCTGATATATGCCTGCCTAAATGCTGTTAAAATGATAAAACCCCTTTTAAAGGGGTTTTATCCTGCTTATATCTGTCTTTTAAATAATTATCTTACCGGTATTATTGTTTTATGGGCTATCCGGGTATCTCGTACTCTATGTGAAGCGATATATCACCAAGCACAAACCTGTACCAGTCCTGGATCCCATCCGATGTCACGCCGCTCAGGCTTATCTTAAGCTGGAACCTGTCATCACCATCATCAACAGCATCCTGGAGCGCTGCTTCCAGCTCAGCAGTCGAGAAATTAAAATTCGTCATTGTAGCCGAAGTCGGGAATATGCTTAAAAAATCCCCGCCGGTTCCCTGGTCAGCAAGCTCCAGTGTGCTGCCGTAGTCAAATAACCTCACATGCACGTCCGGCAATGCTTCCGGGTGGCCTTCTGTGTAATTTACAGGCATCGAAACGGAGGCATCTTTTATGTCCACATCATCGAGATCGCTGATATCCTCTATATCAAAGCTGAGGTACGTTTTTATCTGCCTGTCATTGGTGTAATCCCCCACATAAGTATAGGTAGCTCCGGGATGTGCACTGTGCTCCACAATTATATAACCACTGAGAGCCCCGGTTACCCCGATATTAACATCATGTTCTTCAGGCTCCTCTTCTTCTTCTGGTATTTCGCAACCCCAGGTGAATTCCATGGTATCTGTTGCCGTGCCCTCAGAGTTTGTTGCCGTAGCGGTAAGGGTATAAGTATCGCCGGGATTATTAATATTTACCTGTGCCCTTCTACTCCCCCAGGCGCCACTGCTATCATCCCTGCTGAAATTCACTGTAGGGGCAGGGTTTCCGGTAACATGCGCCTCCACCCTGTAATAACACACATCTTCCTGGAGAGTGGGGCCCATATAGATTTCAATTTCTATGGTTGGGGCTGTCCTAACTGCACCCCCATCTTCATCTTCGCCAGTTTCCTCTTCTTCTTCTGTGGCTTCTTCAGTCTCTTCCTCTCCTGCAGTCCCATCTTCGGCTGTCCCTTCTTCTGCAGTTTCCTCTTCTTCTCCTCCTTCTTCTACCTCTTCTTCTGCAATTTCCCCGCTGCACTGACCCTCAAGAGTGATAGTTGCAGTAGCAGTTCCGGAAGAATTTACGGCTGTAGCAGTAAGGGTATAGGAACTTCCTGCCTCAACACCCACCTCTACCCTTCCTGAACCAATAGGACTTACATTATCTTCATCATCGAATTCGATTTCAGGATCAGGGCTGCCCGTGGTAATTGCTTCCACCCGGTAATAGCACATATTTCCTGTTTCGGAATAGTCGGGCCCGTCATATATTTCCAGCTTGACCGTTGGGGCTTCACGGGTACCGAAGCACTGGGCGGATAAACTCACAAGGGATATCAGTGTGATGATTACGAGGAAAAGAAAAAAATTTCTTCTTTTCATGATAACCTCGGTTGATTCTTATTAAATAAGGTTAGTACTAATTATATCTTATTATGCCTGTAAGTAGAATATAAATATTTCCATGCTTCTGCCGTTAATTATTTTTAACCCGGGGGCCACTACAGGAATAGTTATCTTATGCTTTATAAAAAAATTATCCGTTAATAATATGCCCTGAAACCATATCGCCGACTCCGGAGGTACTGTAACCCATCTTTCCGGCGCTGAGGCTTTTTAGCCTGGTACATGCAACTGCTACTGCACTTTCTATGGACCGTGCAGCTGCATCTTCCCCGAGGTGTTTCAGCATCATCCTGCCGGCTTCTATGGCCGCAAGAGGATTTATTACATTTTTCCCGGTATATTTTGGAGCGGATCCTCCAATGGGCTCAAACATGGAAGTGCCTGCCGGATTTATATTGCCACCTGCAGCTATCCCCATTCCTCCCTGGACCATTGCCCCGAGATCTGTAATTATGTCCCCGAACATATTGGAAGTTACCATCACATCGTACCACTCGGGATTTTTTACCGTCCACATTGTGGCTGCGTCAATATGGTTATAATCAGTTTTAATACCGGGATAGTTTTTTGCCATTTCGGTAAAAGCCCTGAACCAGAGATCCCCTACATATGTCAGGACATTGGTCTTATGTACAAGTGTAAGATTGCCCGGCTTTCCTTCCTTTTTTCTTTCCACTGCCATTTCGAATGCGTATTTCAGGCATCGGTCCACCATTTGCCTGTCATAGACCATGACCTGGACCGCCACTTCGTAAGGAGTCCCCTTCCTTGTCGTTCCGCCGTTGCCTGTATAGACCCCGCCCGTGTTTTCCCTTATTACTATGAAATCTATATCTTCAGGTTTCTTACCCTTAAGGGGCGTATCTACTCCAGGATAAAGTTTTACCGGCCTTAAGTTTATATACTGGTCAAGGGCAAACCTCAGTTTCAAAAGGATACCGGTCTCAAGTATTCCGGGCGCTACGTCCGGATGTCCTATTGCGCCAAGGAATATGGCCCTGAATTTTCTCAAGTCATCTATTGCTGAGTCCGGAAGGGTCTCGCCGGTTTTTAAATAATGTTCCCCTCCAAAATCAAATTCAGTAAAATCGTAACTTATACCATGCTTTTCCCCTGCTGCTTCAAGGACCTTAATGCCTTCCCTGACAACTTCCGGGCCTGTGCCGTCTCCAGGTATTACGGCTATCCTGTACCTGTTTTTTTCAACCATTTCCTGGTTCCCCTCAGTCTTTCCTTATGATA